>NZ_PNDF01000058.1:0-54564 GCF_005887195.1 Pseudoalteromonas sp. S1650
GCGGCATAAACCACTACCAATACGCGCCGAATCTGGTTAATTGGGTAGACCCGTTTGGACTTAGTTGTAAGGAAGGGGCTGCCACAGTTTTAAAAATCGATCATGGTAGTGACATGCATTTTGCGATTCAGGTCAAAGCAAAGTTTGATACGACTAAAACTCACCAACATGGTGGTACTGAGGCTGATGGCACTAGAACCAATACACTTATCATCGGTTACGATGAGGAAGATTTTGCAGGTAAATTGATAGAAAAAGCTACAATAAAGTTACCAGATGCGATAGCTGCGATTGATTTACAAAGGCAGCTAATACTCAATAGTGAAATAGCTCTAGATGCAGCTGGTGGTGGATAATTTACAAACACCGCTATATGATGCTGCTACTCAAAGTTGCCTAACGCATGTTTTCGACGTGTTAAAGGCTGGTGGGATAGAAGGTACACCTAAAAACTCTTCTATTCGAGATAAATCAGTCCGTAAATTTGCACGTGATATGATGAATGGGAAGATAGGTGAAGAAGATATTTCAGAAGTTGTGGAAGAGTTTGAGGATAATAAAGCAACTTGGAAAATTGATAGTAAAGGTAGGCCTATTTCAGTTGAGGCAACGTTGAAATCTACTTATCAAGGTAAACGCTCACATGAAGAAAAAAAAGCACAAAGTGAAGCTGGAGGTGAAGATAGGCAAGCTGATGATGATGGCGGTCATTTAGTTGGCCATCGCTTTATGAGTGATCAAGGAACGAAGAACTTATTCCCACAGAATTCTAACTTCAATCGAGGTAGTTATTAGTCGATGGAAAATGAGTGGGCAGATTGGACCGAAGCTGGATTTGAAGTCAAGCTAAAGGTTTTGCTTGAGCCTTCTGGAGCTGCTCGGCCTACTGATATAATTAGTGAGTACGAGGTATGTGACCCAAAAAGTGGTGATGTGGTTTATGAAAAACGACACAAGTTTAATAACCAGAACGGTGAGACTTTTGGGCGGGTTGCTAAGAAAGATATTAAGAAGTTTAAAGGGATTTTATGAATATAAAAGATGAAGCATTAATCGAAATTGCTGGATTATTTTTACGTTGTAAGAAAGTTGTGGAAAATCCTTGGACAGAGTTTGTGTTTATTTTTGAATTTGGTGAAGGGCACATATCTAATTCAGGTTTTTTATACGACGGTGAAAAGGTTAGACCTGCTACAGCTTCAATTGAAGATGAACAATTGCTATTAGATAATACTTTAGACCAACTAAGAGAAGATATTTATCTGCAATGCGGTGAAAAGTTTAATCAACTATTATTTCAAATGGAAAAAGAAACAAAGCGCTTCAAAATTGATTTCGAATTTGATGATCCAAAACGGTGGGTCATTACACCTAGTAATATGTTCGAAATGCGAGAGAAACTCCGTCCTAAGTTTGATTGATTTTAATACAATATTGTAGGAATGAGCTTCAATTTTCAGAATAAACACATATTGTTTTACTTAAGCCTTGTAAGGTTGTTTAAGATGAAACTTTCCAAATTTGGGCGCAGCGCATGAAATCTGATAAAAAATTAAATTTTGCTTTTAATTCAAGTGAAAAAGTGTGTAGTCATTTAAATGACTCCATTAATAAAAAGAGTGAAATAACTCCGAAACCATACATTATAGGTTTTAGCGCTGATCATTATAACTTGGTTTGGTACTGTGAACTTTGTTGTCAACAATATTCCTTACCTGCTCAAGGCGTATTTTTGTTCGACTTTCCAGAGAATCAAGAGGAGTACGATGATCTTGCTTCTTTAAAGGAGCTTTACAGTTTTAAAGATCTTAGGTCATACATTAATAGTTTACACAATTTTAAATCATCGGAAATATGCGATAGTAATCCATTTTTAGCATTTGATAAAAATGAGGGTTCTACACCAAAGTATGTTAATAAAAAACTATTTTACTCACTATCTAGGTTAAATGATGAAAAAGTAGAGCATATAGTTGAAAAAGCCTTAATGGTGCCATTTGGGACTGAGTTTGACTTTGATTATTCAAGTGAATGATAAATATGCAATAAAACCCAAAGGGATTAAACCCTGACTTCGAGAACACCTAGAATTATATAGACAGCAATTATAAATTTATATTTTAGCAACGTACTTAAAAAATATGGACGTTTTAGGTTTATGATGAAACAGCTACTTATTAGCGTTTGTTTGATTTTTACTTTTTCTTGTACCGACGCTTTAAGTAATGATGACAAAACGTATGTCAGCCTTGATGTTATTGAGATGAATGTAGAAAGGGTCAATGACAATTTGTTTCGTTGGCTTAAATTTCATCCTGATAGCGAGTAACCTTGTTTAAGACTAGAGATTTTAGAAGCAGGTAGTAATGCGCTTATCAAAAGAAAGAATATATGTAACGTGTATGATGAAGCGTTATACCTGATTCATCAACCTACCCAGTCGCACTGATTAAACAAGGTGAGCTGTATTACTACCACCTAGACCAACTAAACACCCCACGTTTTGTAACTAATAAAAACGCAGAAGTTGTATGGCAAAACCACGCCGATGTGTACGGCTATGAAGAATCAGAAGCTAATACTGACTTTAATAAAGAAAACAGCTTCACTCAGCCTATACGTTTTCAAGGGCAATATTTTGATGAAGAAAGCGGCCAACATTACAACCGCTACCGCTATTACAGCCCCAAACAACAACGCTTTATAAACCAAGACCCGATAGGCTTAGTGGGTGGCATAAACCATTACCAATATGCGCCGAATCCAGTGAATTGGGTAGATCCGTTTGGACTTAGTTGTAAAGAAACTAAAACAATTGAAGTGCCTGCGTATGATCATAACGACCCTATGGCTGATGCAATAACCCCTGTTGCTATTACACCAGTTGAATGGTTCGTTGAAGGGCTTGCAGATGCTGCCGAGGCAATAAGCCAAATGGTAGATACAGGCGTAACAGCTGCTGGGGTTGCGACTGCGGGTATTGCACTTATACCAGGTAAAGTGGCAGATAAAGCACTCGAGCCTGCGGTTAAAAAGTTAGACGACATTGCAGATGCTGCACAAACAACCCTAACTCAAGCTGCTAAAAAAGCGGCTAGAGAAATGGATTTACATAAAGTTGCCTGTTTCAAAAAGAATAAAAAAGGCACAGATGCTGAGTATGATCGTCAATTGAAAGGCCAGCAAGATGGCATAAATGATATGACGGTTAAAGAGTACTTAGATAATCGTGAGGCATACAATAAAATCGGTCGAAAAGGGACTGGTTCTGCACAGCAAAAAGCAAGAGACAACTTTGAATCAAAGTTATTTAATAAGTATAAGAAAGAGTTAAGAAAAACTGATAGGTTAAGAGGGGAAGAGCTAGAAAGTAGGGCTAATTTTTTAGCAAAACGAGACATGAAAACGCTTAACGCGCTGCATAACCCTGACATGATTGCCGGAGGTTATGATAACGTAGTGGACTTGGGTGATGCGAGCGTCAACAAGTCAATTGGTTCACAGTGGAAGAACAATGGTAAAGATGATGCTGGAAATAAATTAATTTCAAGCCGAGTTGAGGCTATGGATACACAGGCAAAAAAAGCATTAGAAGAACTAGGGCCAGACGCTAAGATGAATGTAGATTTACACAGGTGTAAATGATGAACGAATATTTTGAAGACTTTTATGATTATGCGGGATTTGGCCCTGCGATAAAAACGACAATGCCAAGTAAGGAGACGCTTGACTTTTTTAAAGGCAAACTTCCTGACCGTTTGTTGGAGTACTGGCAACAGTATGGTTTTAGTGGCTGGGGTGATGGTATTTTCTGGCTAGTTAACCCCCAAGATTACCATGAAATTTTACAAACTTGGCTTGAAGACACCGAATTCGCTAAGCGTGAAAACAATGGAATTGATAAATATTATGTAATTGGTCGTGGTGCTTTTGGGGATTTAGTTGTTTGGGGGAGAGCATCGGGGCAAAGTTTGGATATTAATTCAAATTTCGGGATGCTATTTCCAACTGATAGTACAGAAGACTTAGTTGAGGATGGAGAAGAGTTAACCATAGATTTGTTTTTCGCCACTATGAGTAAAGCTCCCTTAGATCAAAAAGACATTAACGAAAAACCTTTGTTTGAGCATGCACTAAAAAACCTAGGCCCATTAGAAGCCGATGAAATGTATGCGTTCGTTCCTGCGTTGGCTCTTGGTGGTGTAAATAAGCTTGAAAATTTGCAGAAAGTAAAAGCGATTGAGCATTTGAATTTTCTAGCTGAATTGGGCGAGAAACGCATAATGGCTGATATTGTCGCTATGTCTAATGAACTACATAAGAAGTAACGCAGTAGCGGTTAATCATTTCAACTAAGTAATATTAAATTGGGTATACCTCGGTGAATTAAATATTTATATATTGAGACCCTATAACAAATAATAACTTTTCTGTTAGTGAAGTTAAAATTTCAGAATTTGATATTGATTAAAGGGAATTAACAGGGTAACAAATGAAAATAGAAAGAATTTACAAACCTAATTTTGAAAGTATACCTCTTGATGAATGGCTAGAATCTCCAAAGAGAAGAATGAAGAAAATTCCTACAAATATAATAAAGCGAAGAGATAATTTGTTAAGCTTTTCAAATTTATTTATTGGTTTTTCTCGCTGGCTTACTTGGGAAGCCCAAAACAATGAAATAGAAAGAGAATCTGCAACAGGTTTACGCTATGCATCTAAAATGTACGCGGCTTTTTTGAAGCTCGCAGAGCATCCAGAGCAAGACATTACATTTAAGATATTCGATTTACCTGAAGTGACTTGGAACGGTAAAGGTATGCTTGAAGCAGGTTATGCGGAACCAGAAGAGTGGCTTGATGCCTACTTTTTAGCGGTGATCACACGTGATTCTGAAAGTATGGACAGCTTATCAAGCTTCCCAGTTGAAATTATGAAACAAAGTGCCACAAAAGCGGATCCTGTTTTGTATAGCTTGGTTGAAGTGTTCCAAGCCTATCACCATCGTCATCCTGATTACCCTAAAATGTTAAATGATACTATGAAAGAGCTAATAGCCGATGGAGATGATTGGTCTCTTCATGTTGGCATGGGGTATTTAGAAACGTTTGCAGCACTCACCACCGACATTGGATTTGACTTCAATGAAACGCTTGAAAAAAATGTTCAGCTACAAGAAAAATATTGGATAAATGCAAGTGGTCCAGACATTGTCCCAGTTGAATCATTTTTACCTCTTCAACTGTTGGGCATGGCATGTATGTGGCGAGATATGGGTAATACTGTAACGGTTGAAAGTGATTCACTACCTCGCTTTTTAATCGAAGGAACCTATTTTTAATATTCACTTATAAGCTTTAAAATCAACTTCATGGGGGCGTTTTCAGATTATGGGTTTTAATTTTAGAGCTGCAGGATTTGCGAGTGTAGAGGCTTTTGTAAAACAATGTTTAATTCGCAAAGGAAGCAGTTAGATGCATTTGTGAACTTCGTTAAAAGTAAAGGTTTAGAAGAGTATCTCAGAACATTGAATTGGGCTGCATTTGCCCAAGGTTACAATGGCTCACAGTACGCCCAAAATAATTATGATATTAAATTAAAAAAGGCCTTTGACAAGTATGATAAAAAATAAGCTTTTTTCTGTTTTGCTCACTTTGCCGCTATTGTGTATTAATGCGTGCCAAGCGAATCCAAGTGACTTTGTTGTTATTTTTAAGTGCCATTCAGATACGCCAACCAAGATCCGTGTGGTAGTTAAGGAGCAGAAAGGCCTTTTTGAACTTGAGCAATTTAGTCATTCGCAATTTAAGCACTCAATGCCTGAAAAAGTAATTGCTATCGGTAAATTTAGCTATCACCGCCCGTTGGTTACAGAACATAGTATGGAGTTTAAAGTCGGTGAAAATAAATTAACACTGAGTGATTATCACAGTGAAGAACTAGGTATGAATATAAAAGAAAAATCGGTCACGTTAGTCCAAGGCGGTAAGAAAGAGTATTGGCTTTGTGATGATTTGAGTTCTAGTCAGTTACCTTCTGTAGATGATTTTAAGAAATAAGGTATTTCCGTTATGGGTTATGGAGATACATTAGGCGAGACTCTGAAAATAACTTGCGCTAGAAAATGACAGGTGGTCGATATTTCCACTTTATAAGTCATTGAAAAAGCAGTATCTAGAAATAGAAATTAGATTCGAAATTACGACTATACAATTTTTAGACGTGAATTAAAGGGAGGTTTAAGCATATGGTTGGCTTAATGAAAAAATACGATGTTCATATGTGCTCTGAGGTTAAGGGTTGTATTTTGAATAATGGAGAGCCGGTAAATGGAGCAAGGATACGTCGTGAGTTAACTTATGCTCACTCAGCTGTTGAAATTGATGAAACGGTAACAGATGCTAATGGCCATTTTTCAATGCCCGAAATATTAATAACGTCAAAAAAGCCTGGTGATATGTTTGTTCATGATGTTGTATTACAGCGCATTACAATTTTAAGTAATGAAGAAACGTATGTTTTATGGAACACAAAACAACTAGGTATTGAACCATTCAAAGAGATAGAAGAAAAATTACTTACTCTGAATGGTGATTTAAGTTCACAAGAAGTGCGATTCACTTTTCCCAATAAGAAAAACCCGAGTTTGGAATTCGATGGGTTAAGTATTTGTAGGTGGGAAAATGATTTTGAAGTTTTTGAGCTTGAAGAGAGTGAAGGATATTTCAGCGATTTTGTCTAATAAAAGTGTATTCAGTGAAATGTTGTCGATATATCAAAATTAAAGAGAGCTCTTGCATTGAGCCGAGTTTTGCAAATAGGAGAAGGTTTGTTTTTTAATGATGAACAAAAGCGTAAAGTTGAACTTTATGCGCTCATATATGTTGCCGTATTTCTTTTACCTTTCCCTATTTCGCTACACTTTGCTGAGTTAGCTAAAATTGGCGGTATATTACTTTGGCTGATTGCTTCTGTAGCGTATATGGTTGCTTATCTAAGGGTGGTGTCAGAATTACCTAAAAAGGATAGGGTTCTAGTTACTTGGAATCAATCTACTTACCTACCACAAGTCATTTTCAAGGTTGCTCCCGTGTTAATCTTTATGCTTGTTTGGTTAATTCTCAGCACAGTTTGGTATTAGCATATGGGATATCGAATGGGTTAAAAATTAATAATCTATAAACCGAGTTCTATTATATTTATTCTAAAAGCAGGAACATTTAATGAATCGCTATGACACTGCTCCAGATCCTTTTAACAAGCCAGTAAAAGTGTGTCGGCATTTAAAAGAGAAGGTTGATAGAAAGGTAAAAATTGATCCAGTACCTTACGTAATAGGAATAACTGATGACTATTATACTTGCTCATGGTTATGTATGGGCTGTATTGAGAAATATAATGTACCAAAGCAAGGCGTTTTTTTATTTCATTTACCAGCAAGTGATGATGGGGATGAACACTTTGTGTTTCTACGTAACTTGAACTTGGACTTAAGCGACATAGAAAGTTGCTTTGATATATTAGGTTTTAAAAAAGCTGATAATTTAAACAACAACCCATTTGAGGCTATAGAAGGAGAATTGACCGTTTATTTAGATTTAAATACTTTCTTTTTGTTATCTGGTATTACTCCAACTATTAATGATGCATATGTTCGAGAAACACTTAAAGTACCATTTGGCTCAATATTAATGTAGTTAGACCCGTTCTTCATACCACACGACATAACAACAACGTTTTATAAACCAAGACCCGATAGGCTTAGTAGGTTGCATAAACCATTATCAATATGCGCCGAATCCGGTGAATTGGGTGGACCCGTTTGGACTTAGTTGTAAGGAAGGTACGTCTACTAATATTTTAACCCCTGTTATAGGTGCGTCAGGGAAAATAGTTGAACATATTTCAAGCGATACAAAGCTGGTCAGGTTTGAAAGCCCATTAGAAAGTACGCCTATGACACCACATGAATCTCCATTTTTCGATGTTTCAAAGGCAATGAAATACGGTTTAAAGCCAGATTATTATCAGGCCCTATTTGCCGCTTCAGAACCAAACTTGGGAGAGCTAACTAAGCTAAGGAAGAAGCAGGGAAATTTTAATAATGATGTGGAGCTAAAAGAAGCAACAGTTGGTGAGTTGTTAGAGAAAAACCTGATGCTAAAGTATTATCTGATTTTAGGTTTAATGATTCTGTTTTGGGTAAAGAGTCTGGCGTATATATTGTAATCACAAACAATCAGCCAGAAAAAACCAAAGAGCAAGAAAAACCGAAAAAACTCAACTTTAAAAAGCCTATAGGTGAGAATGAAACAGTAGATAAGCCAGTTGTAAAAATCCTGGCTGGAAGTGCGTCTGAAAAGCCAAGAGGGAAATGAAGCTGGGCGGAAGAACTTGAAAACCCTAAATCTAACACTATCTATGAGGTAACTTCTATTCATGATGGTCAGCCTGCAATTTATACTTACGAAACAGATGAACAAGGTCGTACAATAAAAGTTAAAGGTAAGCTCACAAAGTCAGCAATAAAAGATCAAACGATAAGAGATAAAAAAACACCGTAGTTCGAAACAAAGTAGCTATGGTTGCGATGATCCAATGTATGATGGTGGGCATTTAATTGGTACACTTTTTCAAGGTCCAGCAGAAAAAATAAACATAGTACCTCAACTAAAAGACCAAAATCGCTTTGCTGAATGGAGAGAAATAGAAAAAGAGTTAGATAAAGATAATGAAGTAGAAGTAGAGATTTCGGTGACATATGATGGTGATAATACTTCGCCGAAGACTCTTTTTGCTACTTATATGGTTGATGATAATGAGCCAATAGAAAAAGAGTTTGATAACTAAGGATACAAAATGTTCGATACAATCGACGATATATACAATCATATAGGGCAAGCGATGTTTGACGCCCTCCCTAATGAATGGGATATAGCCACATTAACATTACTAATGGATAAAGTAGATGTTTCCGTAACGATGTTTCAGAAATATTTGGATAAGAGTGATTCCAAGAGTTACCAATATTTTAGTGTTAATAAACGAAATGGAGTTGCATATGAATCAAAAGTTTCCGATGCTTTCTATGCACTCTTTCATATAATGAAAAAGAATGAAAATGATGTTCCTTGGAATAAAGCACGATTTGAAATGACATCCGAAGGCGACTTCTCAATTGATTTTAAATATGACGAAGATTTTGCTTGGTACAAATCCCTCGATATTGAGAGTCAAGAATATAATGATCTTGACATAGATGTGATAAATCAAATTAAGTCATGGGAAGGTTTACCTGAAAGTTATCCTAGGTATTGGGCAAAACGCTATTAGTGCTTCCAAATGTAGATACATTAACGAGAGCAGATGTATCGGCATTTACTTTAAAATACAATAACTCGGCTGTATTGGAAAAGCACTGGCAGGATAACTATTCTGATAATGCAATGCGATTATGGGAGGAGGTAAAGCAAGCCTATGAAAATAAGGAAGAAAAGTAATATAGTATTGATGAATTAATTTTTGCTCTAAATTATGACTTTGCAGTTATGCCTTACCAAAATGATAATGATGACTTGGGCTTTTATAAATGGATTTTCTTAGAGATTTCTAAATTAAGTTAGAGTTCGTTAAATTCTTTTTTATTTATAAGTCAGATGTCTATTTTAATTTTTACTCTGGTGAGTAAGTACTAAATTTCAGTTGATGTAATTAATAGATAGAATTTTTCGTGTAATAGCAATAAAGCGCCAAGTAAAATGGATGCCACACAGCTCTAACACTGATAACAAAGTAGTGTGTATGTTTTTATGTAGTGAAGAGCATTTTTAAATAATCACAAATAGCATTTTTAAACATGAAAAGGACTTTCATATATCAGCAATAAGAATAACTCAGTCAGTTGGTCTGAGTGGTGTTAATAATCCAGCTGATGTAAAAGCAATACAAACAGCATTAAATAAATTACTTAAATTGCCCCCTTCTATAAACGCATTTGCCGTGGATTGATGTATAGGTTCGCGCCCTGAGAACTCGAAATCGCTCAAAATCCAATGTCAAAATATGTTAAAAAAATCTTACGGTATTACTGGATATTGACTTGAAAGCAAGTGGTTATTAAGGCGAGCTGTATTACTACCACCTAGACCAACTTAACACCCCACGTTTTGTAACTAATAAAAACGCAGAGGTTGTATGGCAAAACCACGCCGATGTGTACGGCTATGAAGAACCAGAAGCTAATGCTGACTTTAATAAAGAAAACAGCTTCACTCAGCCAATACGTTTTCAAGGCCAATATTTTGATAAAGAAAGCGGCCTACACTACAACCGTTACCGCTATTACAGCCCCAAACAACAACGCTTTATAAATCAAGACCCGATAGGCTTAGTGGGTGGCATAAACCATTACCAATATGCGCCGAACCCGGTTAATTGGGTGGATCCGTTTGGACTTAGTTGTAAGGAAGGGGCTGCCACAGTTTTAAAAATCGGTCATGGTAGTGACATGCATTTTGCGATTCAGGTCAAAACAAAGTTTGATACGACTAAAACTCACCAACATGGTGGTACTGAGGCTGATGGCACTAGAACCAATACACTTATCATCGGTTACGATGAGGAAGATTTTGCAGGTAAATCGATTGAGAAATCGACGATTAAGTTACCAAATGCGATAGCTGCAAGTGACTTACAAAGGCAACTACTTAGAGAAGGCGACATGGCTCTTGATAGAGCTGATTGGAATCCAGATAACTTGGATACACCACTATATGATCCTGTTAACCAAAGTTGTTTAACCCATGTATTTGATGTGTTAAAAGCTGGGGGGTTGAGAGTGTTCCTAATAATTCCGACATTGAAGATCGGAAAGTTAGGGTGTTTACACGCAAGTTAATGAAAGGAAAAATTCACTCTCCTAACAAAAAGCCAGAAGAAGATAAGAAAGAGCCTAAATCCGAAGATGCGACTCTTGAAAAACATACCAAAGCAGTTGAAGAGTATAAAAAACACTATGAAACGCGGCTAAAAGACTCAATTGCGGCAGGAGATTCAGCTAGGAGGCAAGGTGCTTTTAAAGCAAAGATTACAGAGGCTAAAGGTGAGCTTGGTGCTTCAATGTATATGGAAAAAGAGTTTTCAGACCCACCTCCTCCAGCCACAATGGAAATGGGCTTTGGCCCAGGTCCAGGAGTCGACCAAGTATGGGCAAAACGAGACGAAAATGGCAAAGTGATAGAGTACTTTGTTGTTGAAGCTAAAGGTCCTGGCGCTAAATTAACGACTGGCGCCAAAAAAGGTGATCAGATGACCGAACGATGGGTTGATAATAGCTTGCAGTCTATGAAAAACTCTAAAAAATACAACGATAAAAATAAATTAGGTAAGAATATTTTAAAAGCTATAAAACTAAAGAGACCAAAAGTTACCAAGCTCGTTATTGAAGCTGAAGAGGTCAATGGTGAAGTTTTAGGTGGTACAATTCAACCACTTCCAGAGGAATAGTAGATGTTAGAACTTAATAATTATGATTTCGAATTTGAAGAGCTTTTTGAAGACGCACCTATGTTTATTGAGGTTAGGCTTGCTGATATTAATAATCCATTAGCTTCTCAAAAAGATAAAAAAGACGCTGCGAGAATACTTTCTGGAGAATACCAGGAGCTTGCATGTGCACATTACGTTTTAGAAAACTATAATGAAGCAAAATTTTACCTAAAAGAAGCGGCACCATTTGCATACTTAACTGGTTTTGATTCAGAGCTAAAAGGGCATAACAATGAGTGGACAATCCAAGGAGAGTTAAATGTCGCTTTATTGTTTGGCGATGAAACAATAATTAATAAATTACGTGAACATGCAGATGACTTTACAATCAGCAGTGTAACTAAGAAAGCGATCTTTTTATATGACCATCTACTAATAAAAATAGGCACAGGCAAAGTGCTTTCCACAAACGAAATAGAAAGCGCACTGACTGAGGCTAAATCAACAAAAGATAAAGATGTACAACAATGCATTGTGCCGCTTGTTGAGGCGATTAAAGGTCTCTGTATAGGTGATAATTTATTATGGCAATCAAGTATTGATAAAGTCATTGCATGGCATACTGATGAATGTAAATACGGCGACTTTAAAGAAGATGGAAATGCGGTCATGTCATTAAATGCGCTTAGCATGGCCAAATTGGGTAAAGATATGCATGGCTGGCAGTGTCAAACAGACTCACTTTATTTACCGTTATATTTAATTAACGATTAAATTTTTAGCACTAATTTAGAGAAGAAATGATGAGTAATGTGATTAATCTTTTTATTGTTGATGAAGCTGTCTATCCCACAACCTCGAAATTAAACGATGAGCAAACGTATCAAGCGTTAATTGATATTACTCAGGATGAAGCGACAAGATGGCAATCAATAGAGCTTAATATGCGAGCATTTATTCCTGCTATAGAGTTACTTGATGCTGTTGTGGGTGGCCAAGGGTTACTGCCGGTAAGTACTTTTCATTATTATCCTCATAAATTAATTGGACCAGATGCTAACATCAGTGGTTCATTTGGCTTTTTTTCGAGTGAAATGGTGCAAGACCTATTCCCTTTATTAGAAAAGTATTTTGAAGTCGATATAGAGAACAGTGAAAATAAAGCGTTAGTAGATAGTATCGAGCATAGGGCTGGTGAACTTGACCCGCAAGCTTATGAAATAGTCCGCGACCGCTACTTTGTTACGTTTAGAGATGCCTCAAAGCAAAATAAATCTATCGTGGTATTGATTGAAGAGTAAAATCTACACTGTTTATTTTGCAAAGATTCTTTATATATGCCTGTTTAGGTGAAAGCGGGGACACAATGCCTACAAAAGAAGAGATAGATAAATTCATTACAGCACAAAAAGTTTGCAGTCATTTAGCAAAAAGTATTGTAAATAAAAGCAGGATAAAGCCGATTCCATATGCAATTGATTTCCTAGATGATAGCTATGATTTAACTTGGTACTGCGATGAATGTGCTAAAAAGTATCACTTACCAGAAAACGGAGTTTTTTTATACCATTACCCAGAAGATGATGAAGAGATAACTAATTTCGTAAAAAGGCTGGGCGATTTAAAAAGCCTCGAATTTCAAGTAAGTAAATTAAAAGGTTTTAAAGTGTCTGAGAACTATGATAACTCACCTTTTGCACAGTTCAGTAGGGATGAAGCTGAAAAACCATCACTTTTTAGTAAAGAGCAATTTAATTCATTCTCGGGGTTAAATGATGAGAAAGTAAGGCATATGGTTGAAAAAGCTTTAGTGGTCCCATTTGGCACTGAAGTTAACTTAGAGGGTTCAAATTAGCAATTAATCTGCAAGACATTGTATTTATTGCAGAACTTAATAACACTCATAAACTCAGTTATTTCTGAGAAGATTTTTAAATAAGACACTACTATAGAAAAGGACTTTCATATGTCAGCAATAAGAATAACCCAATCTGTTGGACTAGGTGGCGTTAATACCCCAGCCTATGTTAAAACAGTTCAAACCGCTTTAAATAAATTACTAAAACTTATCTCACCAACAAAAGTGTTGGTTGTGGATGGGCGTCTAGGTTTCCGCCCAGACAACTCGAAAACAGTTGCTGCAATTAAACAGTTTCAAAGCAAAGTTGAAGGTATGGTGCGTCCAGGTGGAAAAATAGACCCAAATGGCCGAACTCACAAAAAGATCAACGAGAAACTAGCGGGTTTGGCCTTGCTAAGTAAAGTTAAAACGCCTCTAACTATGCTAGTGACAACTGCGTTTTGGATGAAAACAGCATTTGCTGAAGTTGGAGAGACAGAATTTGCTGGCAAAAAAGCAAATCCACGTATCTTAGAGTATTTCAAGGCATCAAAGTAACAGTGTTAATGTAGCAAAGTATAAAAAGGATGTATGGGATAACTTTGTAGTTCCGACTAGCTTTGATTCATTGTCAGCGAGTTTGCCTATTTATACACAAAATGCATCAGTTGCAGGAAGTGAGGCCTAATGAAAAAAATATTTATTATTGTATTTGCTTTTGTGGCTTTAACTAAGCCTGTATTAGCTAAAGTTACTGAAAGCTTAGAGTTAAATGAGTTCAAAGTAGCATCAGAAAGTGTTCAGTTTCTTGCGAAAGTTAAAATCACTAAAGTAGAGGCTTTTCAAGAAGATGATAATTCGGAAAAGCATGTTTATTATGCGGATGTACTCTCTACTTACAAAGGCAAACCTATCAAGAGCTTAAACTATGATATGTATGTTGAGGCTGGGGAAGATGTTATTTTTAATTCAGAGCCTGTCTATATAGCACTTTGTGTTGATGAAAGTGGAAATTTTTACTGGCCAGGTACAGGGTCTGAATTTAAATCGTCATTAGCTATTGAGTCTTGGTTGACCGAACATAAAAAAGAGGTAGCTACAATAAGCGACAGCATTGGTTGGTGTAAATGATGTCTAAGAGCTCACTGAAGAGCTTTGATTAATGGATAGAGAAATACTATGAGTGAAATAAACACGGATGTTAACTATAAAACAATGGCAGGAAATGCCCGTTTGGTGATAATTGCAGAGCCTAGTCATAATCCATTCAAGAAAGGGGACTTTCATACGTTCTCCTTTTCCTTCTTGTATGATTCATCTTTCTGAATAAAACTGATTGAGAAATAGTATGTTCAGAGTTATTTTTTCTGTGTGTTTGCGCTTCTCCTATTTGTTTCTGGCTCAATATTGGGTAATTTAATAGATATTAATGATTCTGACTTAACGTGAGAAGTAGCTGCAAAAGTTTGATTAATGCATCTGAAAAATTAGCGCTTTGGTGCGAGAAAACGATTGGGATAGAATACTGGATTCTTTAAAAACATTAAGTATGTATATTGGAAATGGTTCTCTTTTAATTGCTGATGCGAAAAAGTGGGATAAAAAATACAAGGATGGTTTATGTCATTAATGAATGCGTGCATTTTAATGCTGCTGTTACAGCCATTGTTTGTATATTTAGCATTATTTAAGAAATCAACAGGAAGTGGGATTAAATCAGTCGATAATGATGATGCTAGTTATTTATTTATCGCTCCAGGTTTGTCGGTCTTTTATATTGAACAATTTCCTGAAGCCTTGCTTTTCTTTACAAGTATATGCTTGCTGGGCCTTTTTCTGGCCAAAATAGTTGAAAGTAAAGCCAATAAACCTTTAACGAAAAATGATGCAATAGGTTTTACAATTTCTAGCTTTCTTTTTTTTGGTGTTTTAAAAATAGTTATATTCACCATTTCAACTTATTTTTTCGCTGATGTAACGGCAGAAAATACAGCGTCAGCAAATCAGATAGAAGCAGGCTCTGAACAATCAATACTTGAGTATTTAAGCATTGAATTTTTGTATAAACAACTTTGGCCTAGTTTTTACTGCTTATGTGGCATGTTAAGTTGCTATTTATTAAGTCGGCTATCAGCTTCGCTTTTCGATATTGCTAGCTTACTCCTTTACCCGTTGGCATTTTTAGCAAGTTTCTTACCTCTTTTTGGTGATAGTTATATTCTTTGTATGTTTCTGAACTTTTTCATTTATTTATTTGGTTGTAGTTTATGTATAAGAAGTCAGTCTGACCCATCAAGCTCAGGAGTCGCTATAGTTTATGGCTATATCTTTATGATGGGCATTGGAATGAGTGTCTTTATTAAACTTATTTACGAAATAATCAAGCTGCTAAGTTAGGTTTAAAGCGCCTCGGTAAATTTGTTGTGCGCTATAACATAGATGGAAAGCCATCAAAACGAATATTTAAAAATAAGTCTGGAGGTTAAGGTGGGAAAGCGAGAGATACAAGATATCTATTTATCTATTGCAAGAGGTATGACAGAGAGTATCAATGTAGATTGGGAACAAGCAAGCATCGATATTGAGTGGTTTGTTGATGCAGGCGATTTCTCTGGACAATATCAAAACGGTGAATCTGTTAGTTATTTTGAGGTTGATGATAATATTTTTGATGATGTTGAAGAGCTACATGAAATAACTACTGAAAATGATTCGAACATGTGGAATCGTGCTGTCTTTCATCTGAAACCAACTGGTGAATTCAATATTGATTTTTCATGGGATCAAGAATTGGCAGATGAAATAGAACGGTTAAATGATGAATAAGTTTTTTGATAATTTTTATAATTTTAAAGGCTTTGGCCCCGCGATAAAAGCGACAATGCCAACCAATGAAACGCTTGAACTTTTTAAAGGCAAACTTCCTGAGCGTTTGTTGGAATACTGGCAAGAATATGGCTTTTGTGGCTGGGGTGATGGCATTCTCTGGCTAGTAAATCCAGAAGATTACCATGATATTTTACAAACTTGGCTTGAAGATACTGAGTTTGCAGAACGAGAAAAAGCCGGTATTGATAATTATTATGTGATAGGTCGAAGCTCTTTTGGAAAGCTCATTGTTTGGGGGAAGACATCTGGTCAAAGTATTACCATTAATCCAAGTTTTGGTATGATTTTCCCTACTGATGGCACTTCGGACTTAAATGAGGATGGAGAAGATTTAACGGTAGATTTATTTTTTGCTATTATGCGAAAGGATGCATTAGAGCAACAAGACATTAACGAAAAGCCTTTGTTTGAGCAAGCACTTAATAAACTTGGCATGTTAGAAGCTGATGAAATGTATGCATTCGTTCCTGCGTTGGCTCTTGGTGGTGTAAATAAGCTTGAAAATTTGCAGAAAGTAAAAGCGATTGAGCATTTGAATTTTCTAGCTGAATTGGGCGAGAAACGCATAATGGCTGATATTGTCGCTATGTCTAATGAACTACATAAGAAGTAACGCTGTAGCGGTTAATCATTTCAACTAAGTAATATTAAATTGGGTATCCATCTGGTACTAAATAAGCCATTTTGTTGAACGTTAATATGAAATGGCTTTGAAAATAAATACATGAAAAGGACTTTCATATGTCAGCAATAAGAATAACTCAGTCAGTTGGTCTGAGTGGTGTTAATAATCCAGCTGATGTAAAAGCAATACAAACAGCATTAAATAAATTACTTAAATTGCTCCCTTCTATAAACGCATTGGTCGTGGACGGGCGTTTAGGTTCCCGCCCAGAAAACTCAAAATCGTTCAAAATCCAATGTCAAAATATGTTAAAAATTCTTACGGTATTACTTGATATTGACTTGAAAGCAAGAGGTTATTAAGGCGAACTGTATTGCTACCATCTAGACCAACTAAATACCCCACGTTTGTTACCAGCAATAATGCAGCGGGGGATGTAATAATCGTTGAGGCTAAAGGCGGCAAGAGCCCACTGGGTAAGAAGCAAATTGGTGATAAGGATTATCAGCAAGGAACACGTGAATATGCTGAAACAATTACTGAGAATATGGATAAAAAAGGGACGGCAACTGATATTAAAGCTACAAAAGCAATTAATAAAGCTACTAGCAGAAAGAAAAATGAAATTAAATATTTGCACATAGAAACTCCTATCTATAAGACAGAACAAGGCTCAATAGTTAAGGAAGTGAAAATATCAGAGTTTGATATTGGTAATTAATAGTTAAAAGGTGAAAAATGAAAATTGAAAGGGTTTGTATTCCTAATTTTGAAAATGTGTCCCTAAATGAAAGATTGGAGTTTCCTAGAGAAGAAATCGATGAAACTCCAGACTTCTTTGGTGATTATCGTGATAACCTTTTAAAGTGTGCGAAAGATAGGTTGAATTTAGCTCGTTGGCTTACTTGGGAAGTCCAAACCAATAAAATAGAAAGAGAATCTGCAACAGGTTTGCGCTATGCTGCAAAAATGTACGCGGCTTTTTTGAAGCTCGCAGAGTATCCCGAGCAAGACTTTACGTTTAAGATCTTCGATTTACCTGCAGTGACTTGGAACGGTAAAGGTATGCTTGAAGCGGGTTATGCGGAACCAGAAGAGTGGCTTGATGCCTATTTTTTAGCGGTGATCACGCGCGATTTCGAAAGTATGGATAGCTTAGCGAACTTCCCCGTTGAAATTATGAAACACAGTGCCACAAAAGCGGATCCTGTTTTGTATAGCTTGGTTGAAGTGTTCCAAGCCTATCACCATCGTCATCCTGATTACCCTAAAATGTTAAATGATACTATGAAAGAGCTAATAGCTGATGGAGATGATTGGTCTCTTCATGTTGGCATGGGGTATTTAGAAACGTTTGCAGCACTCACCACCGACATTGGGTTTGACTTCAATGAAACGCTTGCAAAAAATGTTCAGCTACAAGAAAAATATTGGATAAATGCAAGTGGTCCAGACACTGTCCCGGTTGAATCATTTTTACCTCTTCAACTGTTGGGCATGGCATGTATGTGGCGAGATATGGGTAATACTGTAACGGTTGAAAGTGATTCACTACCTCGCTCTTTAATCGAAGGAACCTATTTTTAGTATTCACTTATAAGCTTTAAAAGTAACGACTTAAAAACCTAAAAACCAGGCACGTATTAAATAAATTCTTAGGTGTATGATGAAACAATTGATTATTAGCGTTTGTTTGATTTTTACTTTTTCTTGTACCGACGCTTTAAGTAATGATGACAAAACGTATGTTAGCCTTGATGTTATTGAGATGAATGTAGAAAGGGTCAATGACAATTTGTTTCGTTGGCTTAAATTTCATCCTGATAGCGAGTTCCCTTGTTTAAGACTAGAGATTCTAGAAGCGGGTAGTAATGCGCTTATCAAACGAAATAATATATGTAACGTGTATGATGAAGCGTTAAAAGTGACACATGATTTTAAAAAGTTAACATTTTTAGATATCTACAATCTGAATGTTAATTCACAAACTCTGACATTTGATTTAGAACTCTCTTTGTTGGGTCAGAATGTAGTTAATATGAATTGTTCAATTAAGATTGAAAATACAGATTTTTCTCCACTTGAGTGTCACCGTTTAGAGGTGGAGGAATAGCCAGCGGCTGGATTGATGCTAGCTGCTATAAGAATACGTAAGAAACCTTACAAGTTCGTAGTTGAGCACAAAGTTGATGACGAGTTAGATACTGTAAATTTTAAGATTTAACTTGAAGGTTAATTATGGCAAATACAATAAATGATATATATCAATCAATAGCCGAAGATATTTTTGGAAAAATTCAAGATGAATGGACAGAAGCTTGCTTGTATGTCGAATATTATGGAGATTCAACTAAGTTTAAAGGACTGTACGCGAAGAATGAAAATGATAAGCCCAGTATTCAATTTAGAATCAAACATACATTATTTGATAGCTT
Organism: Pseudoalteromonas sp. S1650; assembly: GCF_005887195.1. Taxonomy (NCBI): domain Bacteria; kingdom Pseudomonadati; phylum Pseudomonadota; class Gammaproteobacteria; order Alteromonadales; family Pseudoalteromonadaceae; genus Pseudoalteromonas; species Pseudoalteromonas sp. S1650. The sequence goes on from NZ_PNDF01000058.1 coordinate 19,277, forward strand.
TGAAGAACTGCATGAAATTATGACTGAAAATGATTCGAACAAGTGGAATCGTGCTGTATTTAATCTAAAGCCAACAGGTGAATTCAATATTGATTTTTCATGGGGTCAAGAATTGGCAGATGAAATAGAGCGACTGAATGATGAATAAATTTTTCGATAACTTTTACAATTATGCGGGATTTGGTCCCGCGATAAAAGCGACAATGCCAACACAAGAGACACTTGACTTTTTTAAAGATAAGCTCCCTGAGCGCTTATTGGAATACTGGCAAGAGTATGGTTTTTGTGGCTGGGGTAATGGCATTTTTTGGATTGTTAACCCACAGGATTACCATGAAATTTTACAAACTTGGCTTGAGGGTACCGAATTCGCTGAACGCGAAAACAATGGAGTTGATAAATATTATGTAATTGGTCGCGGTGCTTTTGGAAATTTACTTATTTGGGGGAAAACATCAGGTCAGAGTATAGATGTTAATTCAAACTTTGGAATGATTTTTCCAACAGATTACTCTGAAAAATTAAAGGAGCGAGGGGAGGAACGTTCAATTGACTTATTTTTTGCAGTTCGAAGAAAAGAGTCATTTGATCAAAAAGACATTAACGAAAAACCTTTGTTTGAGCAAGCATTAAAAAACCTAGGCCCATTAGAAGCCGATGAAATGTATGCGTTCGTTCCTGCGTTGGCGCTTGGTGGTGTGAATAAGCTTGAAAATTTGCAGAAAGTAAAAGCGATTGAGCATTTGAATTTTCTAGCTGAATTGGGCGAGAAACGCATAATGGCTGATATTGTCGCTATGTCTAATGAATTACATAACAAGTAACGCTGTAGCGGTTAATCATTTCAACTAAGTAATATTAAATTGAGTATACCTCGGTGAATTAAATATTTATATATTGAGACCCTATAACAAATAATAACTTTTCTGTTAGTGAAGTTAAAATTTCAGAATTTGATATTGATTAAAGGGAATTAACAGGGTAACAAATGAAAATAGAAAGGGTTTGTATTCCTAAGTTTGAAAATGTGTCCCTAAATGAAAGATTGGAGTTTCCTAGAGAAGAAATCGATGAAACTCCAGACTTCTTTGGTGATTATCGTGATAACCTTTTAAAGTGTGCAAAAGATAGGTTGGATTTAGCTCGTTGGCTCACTTGGGAAGTCCAAACCAATGAAATAGAAAAAGAGTCTGCATCAGGTTTACGCTATGCATCTAAAATGTACGCGGCTTTTTTGAAGCTCGCAGAGCATCCCGAGCAAGACATTACGTTTAAGATATTCGATTTACCTGCAGTGACTTGGAATGGGCTAGGAATGTTAGAAGATGGTCGTGCTCACCCAAGTCAATGGCTTGATGCCTATTTTTTAGCTGTGATCACGCGCGATTCTGAAAGTATGGATAGCTTAGCGAACTTCCCCGTTGAAATTATGAAACAAAGTGCCACAAAAGCAGGGCCTGTTTCATATAAGTTAGTCGAAGTATTTCAAGCTTTCCATCACAGGCAAGATAATTATCCATCGTTACTCAACCAGTGTATGAAAATGGCAGTAGATCAAGGTAACGATTGGGCACTGGGTATAGCAATGGGGTATTTAGAAACGTTTGCAGCACTCACCACCGATATTGGGTTTGACTTCAATGAAACGCTTGCAAAAAATATTCAGCTGCAAGAAAAATATTGGATAAATGCAAGTGGCCCAGACACTGTCCCGGTTGAATCATTTTTACCTCTTCAACTGTTGGGCATGGCATGTATGTGGCGAGATATGGGTAATACTGTAACGGTTGAAAGTGATTCACTACCTCGCTTTTTAATCGAAGGAACCTATTTTTAATATTCACTTATAAGCTTTAAAAGTAACTCCTTAAAAACCTAAAAACAAACAAGCACGCATTTCAAATGATGAGTGTTTGACTACATTTAACCGTAGTTGGTTTGCGCAGCTTTTTTACGCCAGCTGCGAATAAGCCCTTTTGACTCATAAAAATGCAAGGTCGAAACTTTTACACCACTGCGTTTTGCCACAAAGCCAACCGCTAGGTTTGCATCAATAAGTTTTTTATCTGACATAATTTGCTCCAAGGTGTTGACCTAAAGTTAGCTTGAGGTTTTACGCTGCACACATCATAAAAAAGGAGTGATAGTCATGCAACAAAAACCAACAACAAACACGGTAATTATTTATTCAAGTGCACGAAAAACGGGTAACACGAGCTTACAAGTTAATGATTATAAAACCCAATATGGCGGCGATGTAGTATGTCTAGATGACTATGTTATCTCGCCTTATTGCTACGATAAGCAATATAAAAATGATGATTTTTATGCGGTATTTGAAGCGCTGTTGAATTATCAACACTGGGTACTGGCATCGCCAGTGTATTGGTATAACACCACACCGCAGTTTAAAGCATTTTTAGACCGGATTACTGACTACATGGATGATGACGCACTCAGGCCAAAACTGAGAACACTGCGTGAAAAGCAGTTTTCATTGCTCTCAAATGCAGGGTCTGCTCACGCACCTAACGCGTTTATCGAGATGTTTAAAAACACCTTTAATTACTTAGGCATGACCTTCAAAGCACATCAACATATTGATGCTAGTTAAACGCGTTTAAACAAGGTAGGCTAGAGTAAAAAGCAACAGGAACTTTTATGAAATCAACACTGTTAGGTTTATCTTTAGCCTTGTTATCTTCGTTTAGTCATGCAGAGCAAGCTGAGCCCGCGATCAAAGGTTTTGGTTATTATTATGACGTGCCAAACCATGCAGAAATCTCTGAACAAACGGTTTTTAAAGTGGCATTTGATGTAGCTGATGCGGCAGAAAAAGGGGCGCAGAATAACAATATGAACTCATTAGCACGGTTCATTAATATGCACATAGCCCATGGTGTGAAGCCTGAGAACATTCAACTTGCTTTGATTGTGCATGGTGGCGCAAGTGTTGATGTACTGGAAAACAGTTTTTATAAACAGCGCTTTGCCAGTGACAATAAAAATCAGCAATTGATCTCACAATTGTTGGCACATAATACCGTTGTGTATGTGTGTGGGCAGTCTGCAACGCACATGAAGGTAAAGCAGCAACAGCTTATTCCTGGTGTGCAAATGGCGTTATCGGCAATGACCGCGCATGCACAGTTGCAGCAACAAGGTTACACATTGAATCCATTTTAATGAATATCTTATGTTTTGGTGACTCAAACACCTATGGTATTTCCCCCGTCGATGGTAAGCGCTTTGCAGCCGATGAGCGCTGGCCTAGTTTACTGGGTATTAAATTAGGTGCCGGCTACCAAGTGATTGAAGCCGGCCAGCCCAATCGTACACTGGTGAACGACCCACCTTTTAGTGGTGATAAACTGGGCATTAAATACCTAGAGCCTTACCTAGCGGCTTATCATTTAGATGTGATTGTTATTCAGCTCGGCACGAATGATTTAAAGCGCCGTTTTGCGCTGTCGGTTGTTGATATTGCCAACGCACTAGAAGCACTTATTTTAGATATAAAAAACTATTATCGGCACCGTGAATTACCCAAAATAATAATTTTGAGCCCGCCAGCGGTGTATGAGGTTGGCGCGTATAAATCTATTTATGCAGGAGCAGAGCTAAAAGCAAAACGGTTAGTGGAAGAGTTTAAAAATGTTGCTGACAGCAACAACTGCTGTTTCGTTAACTGCTTTGAATTAATAACACCATGTTCTTCAGAAGGCGTTCATTGGCCAAGCTCACAGCATAAGACACTTGTAGATCACTTGAGAAGTTGTCTCTAAAGTAAAACTTTGCTGTGTTCTTTAAATGATTTACCAATTTTTATCTTATCACCAGTATCTAGCTCTACATGTTCGTTCGTAACGGCTATGACTCTGCTGTTATTCACTATGTATGATTTATGGATTTGAGTGAATGAGCTTAATAGCTGCTCTAAGATCTGTTTTAGGGTTGTTGTTGCGAGGATCGTTTGGTCTTCTTGGTGTACTTTTACATAATTTCCATACGCTTCAATGTATTCAATTGTATCTAAGCTAAGCTTGCGTTTTTCGCGATCTACTTTTAGGGTGATTGTTTTACTTTTCGGCGTTTGGGAAATACGTTCACGGACTTTATTTATTGCTTGCTGTAAACGTTGTGCAGATACAGGTTTGAGTAAATAATCAGTAACATTTAGCTCGTAACCTGCGAGTGCATATTCTTCATAAGCACTCACAATGATAATTTGAGGCGGGTTAGCGAGTGATTGAATGAGTTCTAACCCTGACAACTCTGGCATGTTTATATCTAAAAAAACGACATCAATAGTTGATTTTGCTAATTGGTACAAAGCATCTTTTGCGCTGAAATGCTGAGAAACTACTTTGATATCTGAATACGACTCTAAATGATGAAGAATTACTTGATGAGCAAGTGGTTCATCATCAACAATAATTGCTTTAATCATTTGATAATTCCAAGGAGAGGGTGGTTTGCCAAAGTCCATTGTGATTATGCACCAATAAAGTATGTTTTTCTGGATATAGAAGCTCTAAACGGCGCCTTAAATTGTTTAGCCCCATGCCTGAATTATCATTATTGTTTTTGCGAGGAATGCTATTTTCGCAATATAACGTTAAAGCGTTGCCATTTAAGGATAGTTTTATCGTTACTTCAGCGTTTTCTTGTGCGTGTTCAACACCGTACTTTATGGTGTTTTCGATTAAAATAATAAGAAGCAGTGGCGCTATATAAAGAGGGTGACTAGTTTCAGGCCATGCTAGGTTAAATCTACAGTTATTTGCATGCCTTATCTTGTGCAGTTCAAGAAAGTTTTTAATGTAATTTAGCTCTTTTTCGAGTAGAACAAATGGTTTTTGCCCTTCATAGACGGTGTATCTCAGTAAGTCAGCCAGCTGTAATACCAATTCAGGTGTCTTTTCTGATTTTGTTAATGCAAGTGCATATAAGTTATTTAAAGTATTAAATAAAAAGTGCGGATTAATTTGCTGCTGCAGTAGCTTTAGTTCTGTTTTTATTTGCTGTTTGGCAATTTCTTCTAATTTATGATGGTGCTGCTGGCGTTCAAACGCCAAGATAATGGGTGTAGAGATACTTAAAAATAAAAACATAAACTGATAATTGTACTTATTGATAATGTCTAGGTTGCCTCCCGGAGTTAGATTGGCAACATTTGAGGGTAAGTCATTAACAGGCAATGTAAGCACAATAGCGGCAAGTAATGGTGTTAAAACAACCATGCTAATTAAGCATGCAGATACAAAAATGAGCACTCCATGCTTGGCTAAGAATTGACGTATTAAAATGTAACGATTAAATAAAAAAGTGCCGTGTACAATAATTGCGTAGACCAAAAGCTGAGAAAAATACCAAATAAATTGATTATAGTTTGTAAGTAGCTTTTGAGTATCAAATATCAATGCAAAGGGTTGATTTAGCAAAGGTTCGTTATGGCTGTTGAGTATGCCAGCCATGACAAAGGCCCAGCCAAAACATATAACAAAAACAACTTTATTTAATGTAAACAAAGAGCTCATCCAACTGGTTAATTTGGATTTTTGGTTCTTCTTAAAGCGTTGGGATGAAAGCCAAAGTAAACTTGCTAGACTGCACAGTAACCAACATTGCTCTTGTAAGTAGTGCCATTTATCATAAAGTGGCAAGCTGTTGCTTAACAGATAAATGAGTATTGGGTAACCAATAAACCCAGATAACCACCATATTGAATCCTGCTTTGAAGAATGCTGTGATGCCATCCAGTGAGCGATTAAGAAAGGGATACACTCAAATATTAGCTGTAAATTTACTGTTAGATAAGTACTGGGTGAATCAATTCTCAGCGAAAGATAGCGAATATGACTTTCAAGTAGTATCGCAGCGATTAATGGTAGTAGAGCAACCATGTTTTTTGTGTTTTTAGGTGATGATAAATAGCTAATAGCTGCCAGCAAAATCTACTCCGTTCAGTTTTTATTTTTGCAACGTACACTGTTGTTTTTTCGAACATTTATATATTACCCTAATTTCTAAATAATGTGGAAACTGAGGGAGTAATACTCTGATTAAGCGTTATAATGGATTTAGCTTAACGTTTTTATTTCTTTATTCATCCACATCTTGATGAAAGTTCTTTTTTTGATGACGAAATAAGAGTTTTTGCTTTCATCATCAAACTTGACTCATTGATCATTACTTCGTAGCAGCGAGCTTTGCCATTCCTTAATCTAGATTTGTGCTAATTAAGGAGCCAATAAATGCTAACACTTGAGCATATTTCGAAAACATACCCTGATGGAACTCAAGCACTTAACGATATAACCATTGAGTTACCCAGCGGCATGGTAGGGTTGCTGGGGCCAAATGGCGCTGGCAAGTCTAGTTTGATGAGAACTCTTGCATGCCTGCAAACTATTAATTCTGGCCGTATACAGTTTAGTGGCTTAGATATATTAAAAGACCCTGACAAGTTACGTAAGCAACTTGGTTATCTACCACAACAATTTGGTGTTTACCCACATATGAGATGTAGAGCATTACTTGAACACATCGCCATATTAAAAGGGCTTGAATCTAAAAAGACAAAGCAACAGATTGATGACCTGCTTACTGCATTAAATTTAACTCAGCATGCAAATAAAAGAGTCAGTCACTTTTCTGGGGGAATGAAACAACGCTTTGGTATTGCTCAAGCATTGTTGGGTGATCCTAAATTAATCATTTTAGATGAGCCTACTGCTGGGCTTGACCCGGCAGAGCGAGAGAGTCTCAATAACTTATTAGTTTCAATGAGTAAGAATCGACTGATTTTGCTTTCAACACACATTGTGGAAGACATAGAAAACCAATGTCACTTTGTGGCGATGATTAAAGGTGGTCAACTGATCCAAAGTGGCCATATCGATACCTTAGTAAACCAACTCAAAGGTAAAGTATGGGTATTAAAAACTTTGCCACGCGCACTGCCCAAAGATGCTTTAGTACTGAGCCAAAGTTATCGATATGGTGAGCCCGTCTTTCGAGTTTATGCCGCAGAGCGCCCAACTACAGGGGCTGTTTTGGCGGCAGAATCATTACAAGATAAGTACTTCTTTGAACTAAAATCTCGAAGAGGTGAATTATGCTAATAATCAATGAGTTAAAGTATCTTTTTCGTCAACCAATAGTTTGGGTATGCTTGCTTATTGCGCCAAGTTTTGCATTTTCACTTTCTTCAGGGCTTGCAACAAGTAATGTTGACCCATTACAGCAGTATCAATTGCATTTAGTGTCATTACACATGATGCAATTGGCTTTATTGGTTGGAGCATTATCGCCAGCAATTTTCTTACGTGACCACCTCTTTCATATGGACGAAATTATTGCTGTTGCATCAGTAAGTTCAAAACAAAAAAACTATATTCGAATAGGTGGTTTTGTAAGTCTATTAATGATGGTTTCATTAAGCAGTACGTTGGTTATGAGTTACGTACATTTTCAAAATAATGGATTTAGTTGGCAAATACTTGGTTATACAGTTTTTTATAGTGGTTTTGTTCTACTCATAAACTGTTTTTTACTTATTGCTTTGGCATTTTGGCTTTGTCAAAGGTTTCGAAGCTCAATGATTATCTACGCCGCTTTTGCAAGTGTTTGGATTGCTTATTTGTTCGCTGCGAGTATAACGGGTAATCCAATTTTGGCAGGAAGTAGTGTACTAAACGAAACGTTTTATCAGCTATTTATTTGGTTAGACCCATTTGCTTATACAACGGTAATAGCAAGTTTTAGCGAGTCACAAAATACGCCTTTTTATACTAATCGCTTTATTTGTTTTACTCTAGCAATTGTAATTTTTACTCATGCTGTTGGCTCGCACCCCCAAGTATATGCAAGGACAAAGCAACCCAAACAACAATGTATTGAGTCTGACCTTAGGCCTTACACTCAATTTCAAACGGTAAAGCCTACATTTCGTCAAAGCTCGATTCTATTCGAGCTATATAAAGCTGCAATTTTAAATATATTAAAACAACCTATAACTCTTATTCTGTTACTTTTATGGCTAGGGTTAGTGTTCAATAGTGTTGCATCTTCTTCTCAGTATGCAGAACCAATGAGTGTTATTAAAGCAACTAGCATTGATGCTGTTAATCAATATGCCTTTGATATGTATATATTGCTCGGTTGTTTACTGATGGCTCTATGGAGTTGGCAACTTAGTTGTCATGCTAGGCACTATAAAATAGCAGAGATAATTGCGGCAGCGCCTATTAAGACTGCTTCTATTTTGCATAGCCAATTATTGGCAATAGTGAGTTTGGTGTTTGTTTTTTCGTTAATAGGTTTTGTTGGTGCATCGTTAGCTGAACTTTTTATTGGCAGTGACTTTGACGCTTATCACCCTATTTATACCTTAGCTTTAATGGGACTGCCGCTAGCTATCATTGCTTCGATATTTGTATGTATTTTTAATTTATTGCGCTCAGAGCTTGTTGCTTCTTTAGTGGTGTTTGCCATTTTGTTACTTAAATTTACCCCAGTAATGACTTATTTGGGGCTAACACACACGTTTTGGAGTGTAGCTTGGACACCATTGCAGCCGGCTAATGAATTTTGGGGATATCGAGCAAGTTTAAGTAGTTACTGGCCTTATGTCCGCGCGTGGCTAGTATTATTACTTAGTGTTGTGCTTGTTAGTCAGGCTTTTAATCACCGCGGGACAGGAATGGGCAGTAGGGCACTTAAAAATAAAGATGCTTGGCTGTTAATACCTGCAGTTTTGGCTATCAATTTATTTTGGCAGCTACATACTAATTTAATTTCAGAAAAGCCATTAAGTAACTCTTATAAACGAGAAACATTTAAAGCAAATTATGAAAAAATGTTTGCTGATTGGAAACATAAAGCTCAGCCAAAAGTGAGTCATATCGATGCAGAAATAGATTTCTATCCTTATAAGCAGTCAGCCCAATTTAACTTAACCTACTCATTTACTAACCCTCACAAAAAACCAATAAAACAGGTATTGATAGGTCGTGCAGGCTTCTATCAATGGGCAGATATTAAAATAGAAGGAGCTGAGGAAGTCGCATTTTATCCATCAATGAACCAAGCTATTTACGAGTTTAAATCCGCACTTCAGCCATTCGAAACAAGGCAACTAAAAACGCAATTTGTAGTAAAGCAAGCCAATTTATGGCCTACACAAGGGCATCAAATCATAACGCCTGAATTTAGTTATATTCGTTCAGTTCCGCTATTACCGACGCTTGGGTATCAAAGAAACTATGAATTAGATGACGAGCAGTTAAGGTTAGATTATGGGCTTCCACTCTATGTTAAAACACCGCCTTCAAAGCTTTTTAATGCAACATACCAAGTACCATATAACTATGAACGCATCACCATGAAAAGCAAAGTTACCACCGCCCTAGGTTATCAGGTCGTTTCACAGGGGAAGAAAATAGCGCATATTGTTGAAGGGCAAAGAGCCGTTTTTAAATTTCAGACGACAGTGCCAATTAACAACTTACCTGCTTGGTTGTCATTTCCATTTGCAGCAACTGAGTTAATTTATGAGGGTGTGAAGTTACAGGTTTTTACTAAATCAAGTGCAACAGAAGCTAATAAAGATGCCGTAAAAGTTAACTTACAAGCTATGAGTGACACGCTTTTTTGGTTTAATAATAATCTTAATGCGTACAAAGGTTCAAAGCTCAGTTTGATCGACGCAACAGGATTTGGTGGGACAGGGTATGCATTACCTGAAATCATGTTGATTGATAATAAGGTCGGTTTTAGAGCTAAACCAAGTGAAGGCGCAGGTTTTGATCAACGCTACCGCCGTGCAGTACATGAAACGGCTCATCAATGGTTTGGTCATGATATTGGCAATAGTGTTCCTGAAGATAGCGCTTTTTTGATTGAATCATTAGCTAAATATATAGAGCTTGTGGTGATTGAAAAACGATACGGAAAAAAGGCTGTCGATGCATTAGTCAAATATGAAACTCAGCGATATCAACAAGCTTCTCGGCTAGATATTTCGACAAAGCAAGCGTTGGTAGACTCATCAAAAAGTTACGATCAGTATTCCAAAGCTACTCTTGTATTTGCAAAACTTAGAAATGAAATTGGCGATGCTGTGATTGTGGCTGCTTTAAAATCAGTATGGCAAAAATATGCATTTCCTAACCGACCAGCAACGTCAATGGATTTTATTAGAGCGTTGCAAGAACAACTTAATGAACAAGAGAAAGACTTAATTAATAAGCTTTTTTTGGAAGTATAAATACAAAAAAGCCACAGGTTGTAAAACACTGTGGCTTGGGTATTGATTGACTTACAACCAAGGGATTTTAGGAGAGTTTAAAACTCATAACTTACGCTTAAACGCGTGGTGCGAGGCATAATATAACGGCCATTTGGTGCATCAGCATTACGAGGATCACCTTCGGTAATGCCTTGTTCATCAGTTAAGTTATCAATAGCTAACTGTATTTTAATACCTTCCATAGGCTCAACAATTAAACCTAGGTCAACTTTTTCATAGCCTTCTAATGTAACAGTATTTTCGTTGTCGCCCCAACGATCATCAACTGCTGAAATTGTGCCGTATAGAGTTGCATACATGCCGCTGACTTCAAAGTCATAGCTCGGTGTAACACGTACTTGCCATTTTGGCTGACGTTGGCTTTCGTTGCCTTCGTTGGTCGGGCTTTCTGTGATCTCAGTTTCTTGCAGTGTTGAGTTTAAGTTAACTGAGAAACCAGATTCGTGGTTATAGTTATAATCAAGCTCAATACCGTATGCTTCATTTGTTAAAATTTCAGCAGGGGCGCCTGGACGACGAACAAAAGTGTCACCTTTTACTTCATTCGTGAATAAAGTGGCATAAAAATCAGTACTATCGGTCAAAAGCTTGTAACCGAATTCAGCCTGTGTCACTTCTTTGATTAACTTTTCGCCGCCTTGGTAAGCGCCGTAGTTATCACGAAAATCATCGAAATAAGGCATTTTATAACCACGGTTAACACGTGCAAATACACCCATATCATCATTAATTGAGTAGTTAATACCTGTTGTCCATGATGTTTTGCTTTCATCGTACTGGATAGATTTAGTAATAACACCATCTAGGCCTTCATCTACAGTGTATTCTACTTCGTGATTTTCAAAACGAATACCTGCATCAAGTGTGAATGCATCATTGATTTTATACTGAGCTGTTGAGTAAAACGCATTGGTGCGTGCATCACCTGTCGAGTTAATATCGTAGTTCCATGCACAACCTTCAGTACTTGCATTACACTCAATGTCATTTAACATCTCACCGCCTGCTTCAAGTACATGATAAGCAGCGTTTCCTAAGCTCCACCAGTCGTTTGCAGATGTGCTTGCTGTGTAATAACCGAATGCGGCAGACAGGTCACCAAAGTCTTTAGAAAAGGCAAGATCATTAGTGAATGAACTAATTTCTTTTAATACAACCCAACGGCCAAGTTGTTGTACTGGTGTATCTGCATCATAAACAGTGCCTGTTGCTGCACCTGCTGCGGTTTCACCATTAGTTGCTACTTCACCCAATGTTGTTGCAGAGCCTGCTGGAACAAGGCCGTAGGTATTTGCATCACCTTTAGTAAAGTTAAAGCGATCTACAAACTGCCAGCCATTATCAAATTCAAGCTTGATGCTACCGCCAGACACATGACCTTTCCAACCGCGCCCTTCACCTAAGTCAATTTGATGTTCATCATTGTTAGGGCCAGTATATATAGTTGCTTGACGATTTAGAGTGCCAAGTTGTGTGTAGCCAGCATCAATACCTTCAACATTTAAAGGCGTAGGTAAGTACCACGCACCGTGATCATCGGTATGACGGCTGTATAAGTTGATGGTGCCATTGTCTAGCACCTTTGTAAGGTTAATCGTAAATTGATTGCCTTTTTCTGAGGTAAAACCTGCGTCACGAATACCAGGTGAACTCTTAACGTAACCACCTACCATGTAGTAAAAATCTTCAGAAATTTCACCACTTACCATCGCATCAATACGTTGTAGGTCATAATCAGATGTTGTGTACTTAAAAATAGCTTCGGTATCTTCGCTACCGCGCTTTAAGCGGAAGTTTGTTGTTAAACCGGGCTGACCGTTTGAAACAACTGGGTTAGGGCCACCGCGAAGTGCTTCCATTGTCTCAATTGTTTCATCAAGACGGAAAATAGAAGAGTTTTCTAAAAATGAGAGCGTCGGAGCAGGGTAGATAGGAGAGCCATCAATGCTAATTGTTAAAAATGGTGCATCACCACCACCCGGAAAGCCACGTACAAATACGTTCGCGCCTGATTCACCACCAGAGCTTTCTACCCAAACACCAGGTACAGCTTTAAACAAGTCCGCGGTGCTTTTAGGTGAAAGTTTAACAATTTGGTCAGCATCAATATTCGTCACGGCATAACCGGCGTCAATTTTGCGAACACCTACACCACCTGGTGTACCAGATACAATAATGCGTTCTACTTTTTCTTCTGCTGCCTGTTGTGTCTGCTCTTCAGCAAAAGCAGTTTGGCCTGACATTGCTAAAAGAATTGCGGATGCAATTGCAGTTCGTGTGTGTTTTGTTGCCATAGTTTTTTCCCACTAATCTGTTGTTAAGTACACTGCATAACAAGATTTTAAAAAATTGTTAATGCTTTGCCTATTTAAACCATAGAAGTTTATGCAAACGTTTGCAAACAATTTTGTAACTGTTTTTCACAATTTTCTTGGTTTCTTCCAGTTAACTTGGTTTTGTTATTGATTTTTAATAAAAAATTTTAAGCAGTTGTTTGTTTAAAAAAATGCTATATTGTTATCCCAGTTTAAGGATTACTGTGTTACTGCCATGAACGATAAAAAATTAAAATTAGTTGATCTTGCTAAATTAGCAGGTGTATCTACCTCGACAGTGTCAAGAGCACTTAATGATAACCCTTTGATTAAACTAGAAACTAGGCAGAAGCTTCAGCGTTTAGCGAAGAAACACAACTTTAGTCTGAATACTGCTGCAAGCCGTCTTCGAACGCAAAAAACCAATGTGATTGCTGTGATGATCAATCTTGATGGTGACACAGAACAATCAATTAATGACCCTTTTTTACTGAAACTTGTTGGCGAAATTAACCTTGCACTGAATAAGCATGGCCTCGAACTGTTACTTTCTAACTCATTTATGGCAAGTGATGATTGGGTCAATTATTTCATCAACAGCCGTCGGGCTGATGGTTTGATTGTTGTCGGACAAGGTAAAAGCCAGGCGAATATTGAGGCAGCTGCAAATGCGGGTGTTCCATTGGTTGTTTGGGGAGATCCAAAAACAGAGAGTAATTACCCTATAGTTGGTAGTGATAATTACTTGGGAGGTCGTTTAGCCACTGAACGCTTACTTGAGCACGGTGCAAAAAATGTGTTGTTTTTGGGCGATCCTGCTCACGCAGAAATTGGTGAACGCTACAGAGGCTACTTAGATGCAGTTTCAAAGGCAAAAGCCACACCAAATGTACTGTCTATCGATATCACGAGTAAAGCTGCCTATCAGGGTATAAATCAGTTACTGGTAGATAAGGGGCTTTGTTTCGATGGGATTATGGCATGTAGTGATATGGTCGCTCTTGGCGCTATGAAGGCCCTTAAAGAACGCTACATCAGTATACCAAATGATGTTGGTCTTATCGGATTTGATGACATTTCTATGGCTGATATTAGTCATCCATCACTTTCAACTATTAAGCAAAATACCCAGCGCGCCTCTATTATTTTGGTTGAAAAACTACTTGCACAACTCGCAGGCCAAAAAGTTAACTCCCAAGTTGTTGAAATTGAAATGATAAATCGACAATCTAGCAAATAGAGCTCGGTTTTTTGTGAATAAATTGTGTATTTTGTTATTGCAAACGTTTGCAAAAGAAATTCCACTCAACTAGACTGAGTAAAAATTACTTTCGGTATAGTTAAATGGCTTCATTAAGAATTACCATAGCGTTAGCAAGCAGCTATTTTGTATTTGCAATTATGCTCAATAGTGTAGGCACTGTTATTTTACAAGCAATTAATAGCCTGGATGTTAGCAAGACGGATGCCTCTGTTTTAGAGGGATTTAAGGATTTGAGCATTGCCATTATGTCTTTTTTAGTCGCTTCATTCATTCCAAGAATAGGCTACAAAATCGCGATGCTCTGTGCATTATTGTTAGTGTCGGCTCTTTGTTTATTGGTGCCAAGCATTGCTGAATTTTGGGTGCTAAAAGCATTATTTGCTGCAATTGGTTGTAGCTTCGCTGTAGTGAAAATCTCTGTTTACTCAATTATTGGTCAACTTTCTGATAACGCGAACAAACATTCGTCTTTGCTAAACACTATTGAAGGAGTGTTTATGCTTGGGGTGTTATCGGGTTACTGGATCTTTGCATTATTCATCGATGCTAATAACCCCCAAAGTAACGAATGGTTGAATGTATATTACATGCTAGCAGCGATCGTCTTAGTGACTACCTTTACTGTTTTAACAGCGCCAATTAAATCTCCTGAGTTACATAACCAGAAACAGTCACAAGTAGACGCTTTCTTAGATATGCTGAAATTAACTTACCAACCCTTAGTGCTTATTTTTGTAGTTAGTGCTTTTTTATACGTTTTAATTGAACAAGGAGTGGGTACCTGGCTGCCTACCTTTAACAATCAAGTTTTAAAACTCCCCGTTGATGTCAGTATTCAGCTCGCTAGTTTATTTGCTGCAGCGTTAGCGCTTGGCCGTTTGGTTGCTGGGCAAGTACTTAGGTTTATTAGTTGGTTCAAGATGTTATTGACTTGCCTGATTACAATGGGGCTGTTGATTTTACTTGTTTTACCTCTTACTCATGATGTTAATGGCAGCCAAGTAAAAAATATTTTTGATGTGCCTTTTGCGGCATATATGTTGCCTCTAGTCGGTTTTTTTATGGCACCTATTTACCCTTTACTCAACTCAGTCATGCTGAGTTCTTTAGAAAAGCATAAACATGCTGCGATGACTGGCTTAATCGTTGTTTTCTCGGCTTTAGGGGGCACCACGGGTTCAATAATTACGGGCTTTGTGTTCGATAAGTTTAGTGGCCAGCACGCCTTTTATTTAACTTTGCTGCCAATAGTCCTGTTGTTAGTAAGTGTTTCGGCGTTTAAAAAAGCGACGCTTGTTTTAGAAAATGGTCTGACACGTCAGGCAATTAAGGAATGATTATGAACTTTGTTAATAGCCAGCTATTTAAAGATGTGCAAATGGCAGAAATTTTTGCTGATTCTAAAACATTTGCAGATGCAGTCCCCAATTTATCTTGGCAGAGTGCGAGTGAGTTATACCAATTAGTAGGTCCTCTGCAAGGTGAAAAGCTTCGTGAGTTTGTTATGTCGCACTTTTCATTCGCCAACCAAGCTATACCAATGGCGAAACTCAATACGACATCGGTAAACCAGTATATACTCGATCTATGGCCGCACCTGCATCGCAGTGCCGATAGTGATTTATCAAGCTCTTTGATGCCTCTACAGTTTGACTACATTGTTCCTGGTGGACGTTTTCAAGAAATTTACTACTGGGATAGTTACTTTACAGCATTAGGCCTTGAGGACATAGGCGACCTGGCAACCATTGAAGCCATGGTTAATAATTTTATTGACTTGCAAAAACGCAATGGCTGCATTCCAAATGGAAATAGAGTTTATTACAGCTCTCGGTCTCAGCCGCCCGTTTTAGCTTTGATGGTTACGCTATTATGGGAGGCTAAATATGAGCAACGCAAAGACTTTTCTTGGCTAGAAAATGCGATAGCGGCATTAGAAGCTGAATATCAGTTTTGGATGAAAGGGTGTGAAGAGTTAGTTGACGATAAACAAGCTACTAAGCGTGTCGTTAAAATGTCTGATGGGGCTATTTTAAATCGATATTGGGATAGCGCCCGCTCGCCACGACCAGAGTCGTTGAAAGAAGATTTGCATGATGCGCAAAATCTTTCAGCTGATCAGCAGTTGAGTTACTTTCAAAATATTCGTGCTGCCTGTGAATCAGGGTGGGATTTCAGCAGTCGCTGGCTCAGTGAGCCAAGTGATTTGAAGAGTATTGAAACAACAAATATAGTACCCATTGATTTAAATTGTTTAGTTTATAACCTCGAAAAGACCTTAGAAAGGTTTTACAGCTTAATTAACAAAGAGCATAAAAGTCGAGCAATTGCTGAATTGGCATTATTTAGACTAGAAGCAATTAATCAATATTGTTGGGACAATGATAAAGGCGTTTATAGAGACTTTAATATTCGTTTAAATAAGCAAAGTCCCATTGATTCAATGGCAATGGCTGTACCTTTATTTGTCGGTGCTGCATCTGAGCAGCAAGCTCAGCAAGTAAAAACGAAACTAATGAGTGACTTTTTAAAACCTGGAGGGTTAGTTACAACATTATCTAATACTCCTCAGCAGTGGGATAGCCCTAATGGCTGGGCACCTCTGCAATGGTTTGCTGTTAAGGGTTTGCTTGACTATGGCTTTATCAGCGAAGCCGAAGCTGTCATGAAAAATTGGTTGAGTATGATCGAAATGCGTTTTGCTGAGGATAAGTGTCTTCTTGAAAAATACAATGTATGTGAATTGGTAAGTCGTGCTGGTGGCGGTGAATACACAGTACAACAAGGGTTTGGTTGGACGAACGGCGTAACATCACGTTTTTATAAACTACTCAATGACTCACTGTAAAAGGGGAGATGTGAGTATGTTTATTTACAGTTTGTTAACTCGCGCGTCTGGCCATCCAAATGGATTGGTGATGTTGTAAATTACTAAAATAAAGGATTATAAATGGTTGAATCATGTATCCAAATTGGGTATTGTGAATAAAATGTTTCAAGGAAGAAATGAGATGATTCAACCAACTTCTGTTTTTCTAAAAGCACAACCAAAACTGCAAAACCGTAGTCAAAGCTATCAATATTTAATTAAGATGCTTGATGCATTCTTTGTCCGCGTCAAAGTAGATACAAGCTTACCCCAAGATGCGATGCGCGACGAATTTGATCTTTATCTGATAGATAGCACTAACACCGATTGGAAAGACCTATTACCAGCAGAATTAGTACAACTTGCTAAGCAAAACTCAGTGGTTATTTTTAATGCAGATGCTGACGCCATCTGTGAAAAGAACCTACTTTTAAATGGCATTAAAGGCGTGTTTTTTGCCGAGCAATCACCTGAAGATATTTTTTCAGGGCTTGTGAGAGTGATCAATGGTGAGTTATTTTTTAGTCGTAAAAGTATTTCTACAACCTTTAATCACATGCTTTATGCTATGTCTCGTAGTCAATTTAGTGCCAGTAATGATTCGGTAAATAACGATATTGATCTCAGCTTACTAACTAAACGCGAGAAATCAGTGATTCATCTACTTGCACAAGGCGCGAGTAATCGAGATATCGCAGAGCGTTTAAACATCAGCGATCATACGGTTAAAACCCATCTTTACAGCGCATTTAAGAAAACATCATCACGTAATCGCGTAGAACTAGCTAACTGGGCACAAAGCTACATGGCAGTGAGTTTGTCTTTACAAAATACACAGTGATTATAATCCAAAGGTGTAAGTATTGCGTTTAAAGGAGAGTGATTTTACCCAGTGCTTAGCTCTAGCATGGTTAGTAGTAGTTCTTGGTGACGAAAGTCGGCAGTTCATTTTAAGTGTGTGACGCTGTGATGTTCAGCGCCACAATTCAATTAGACCGCTTTTGCAGCCCAAATACCTTTGTTAATACCTTTTAGTACAAGATCACTTAATGCTTTTTCTATTGCTTGAGTTACGCAGATGCTCATAGGCTCGTTGTCGGTAAAACCGGCTTCTGCTTCAGCTAAACGCTTGTAACTGACATAGCGAAAGAACCCTGCGCGCATTTCTTGACTGAGCACTTTTTTGCTTGTCGCAACGGATATCAAAACTTGGCCTGTGCGAACATCGACAGCGCGTAAATAAATTGAGATTGCATCCTCACGGTATAACTCTGATGCGCCAATCCCGAAGTATTCCATCCCAATACCGCCCGTTTTAATATTAGTATCGTAGCTGATGATACCGCCTTCTAAGATTATTTTTGCAGTCGTAAGCGGTGGCAGTTCAGGCAGTTTGTCGTTTTCGGCTTGCGCGGCACGAATAATTTTACGCTCAGTCAAAATATTTTGTAGACCTTCACGTTCTACCGGAATAAACCAATCTGATTCATGTAATGCTTGCACTAAAATAGAGTTTGCGCCTTGGGTCACTGCGGTAGAAAACGAACTGACATTAGCTTGAGGTTTGTATTGCCCAGTTTGGTCGCGAAATGAATACACAGAAACAGGAATGCTGCCCACTGGTTGTGGAAGTGCTTGCAATGCCTTAAAGGTTTCTGTTGGCTCTAGTGTACTTGCGAGTTGCTTTGTCGGTGGAATTAAATTGCCCATTGATGAACAACCCGACAAAATTACGATTAGTGTGGTTAAGATTAAACTTCTCATTATCCAAACCTCGGTACTTCAATAACTGTAATTGTTCCATCAGAAGTATTTGTTATTCTTACAGTAATAGAATCGCTAGTACTGGTAATGATCTGAATTTCATAATCACCTGTCATGAAGATAGAGTCACCGTTAAAAATACTGTCGTCGATTTCATCACCAAACGCCATATCGGTGATCTCACGAACCATGCGATTTAAATAGGTACGCTCTAATGAGTCTTGAAATTTTTCACCATAAGTTTGTTCGATTGTTGGCGCTTTATGTTTATTCTGGGATTGCGCTTTATTAAGCAACATGCTGCCATTGAGTGGACTGCCACCAAAACTTGGATTTATAGGGGTATAAACGAGTTCAGTTGACCAACTGTAGAGGGGGCAGAGTATTATTATTAGTGTTGTTAAGTATTTCATTTTACCATCCATTTTTTGCCATATCAGGTGATGATTGCTGCATTTTGTTACGCGCCATTGCATCCATTACGCTATACATGGCTTGTTTAACACGCTCATCTAATGGCTCTAAACGACGCCCTAGGTAGGTAACGTACACAATTTGGTTGTTCATTCTTAAAACAAGGCGAGTACCCGCTCGAGGTAATACCGTTTCTTTTATTTCGATATTAAAGCCAGCTGTTGAAGGTAAGTCACGCCAAAGATTGGCAAACTCAAAATAAAATTGATGGCCAAATCGGCTAATGCTTCTATCGAGTACTAAACCATCAATTTCGAGATCTTCGCCATAACTAGCAGCACTATGAGCTGCAAGCAAGATACAACATATGCGGAGAAAGTTATTTAATTTCATAGCGAAATGAGGGAGCAAGGCTCCCCCTAAATATGATTATTCTTGGGTTACAGTCGCGATATTGCCATCACCTAGCTGAGTGATAACGACCGTGCTGTTAGAGCCAATCATTGAGCCTTCTACAAGGTTAGCATTACCTTCTTGGACAACGACCAGTGAATTACCTTCACCACCTAACAAGAATGCGCCTTCACCAATGCCTGCAACAAAGTTTTCAGAACCAGTTTGGCTAATATCAACTGAATTGCTACTTCCTTCCATGATAAGGTCAATCGCATTCAGTTCACCAACTTGTGT
The DNA here is from genome assembly GCF_005887195.1 of Pseudoalteromonas sp. S1650. NCBI lineage: Bacteria > Pseudomonadati > Pseudomonadota > Gammaproteobacteria > Alteromonadales > Pseudoalteromonadaceae > Pseudoalteromonas > Pseudoalteromonas sp. S1650. Next base: position 38,908 of record NZ_PNDF01000058.1, read on the forward strand.
GAAAGCAACCTGGTTATTGTTGCTATCAAGCACACTTGCAAACGTTAGTGCGGCTTCATTTAGATTACCTTCTTGGTTAATCGCAATATCATTATCATTTGAAGATAGCGATGTATCTGGATAAGAAGACTGAACCAGTACCGTGTTTTCATCACCTGCTTGTGCAATATCAACGTTATTATCGTTGCCATTGAAGTTAGCAATATGTGCACTGTTTGCATCACCAATTTGGTTTGCAACAAATTCATTATCATTGCCAATTGCACCAAGGTATACATCATTGCCGTTACCATTTTGGAATGCCGTTAGCTCGTTATCATTGCCAATTGCATCTAAGCCAGCAGTATTCCCATCTTGCTTTTGATTAACAAGTAACGTATTGCCGTCACCAATTAATACCGCTGATTCAAAGCTATTGCTGTTGCCTTCTTGGTCTGATTTAACTTCGTTATCATTACCTGTAACTTCAGCAATTAACGCAGTGTTTGAGTCGCCATCTTGCTCAAGTTCAACTTCGTTGTAATCACCACGAACAGAAGTTAATGTTGCACTGTTAAACGCACCGGTCTGGTCAATTGTAATGTCGTTGCCATTACCGACAATTTCATCTGACGTAAAGGCGTTGAATAAGCCTTCTTGAGCTACTTCAATCGTGTTGTCATCACCAATGACAGTATTAAATGTAGCTTCATTTAATAAACCAACTTGCTCAGAGCTTACTGTGTTGCTATTACCTTCTAAATCGAAGTTGTAGAACCAGTGGCCCCCATCACCTTGGGTTACAGTAATTGTATTTTCATCACCTGTAACTGTGTTAATAGCTTCATTATTAATACCAAAGAAGCCAGCACCTTGTTGTTCAACACGAATAGCGTTGTCGTTACCTACTGTTTCAGACAGTGCGCCATTCATTGTGCCATTCTGAGTATGAGCAACATCATTGAAATCACCTGTATTATAAATAAGTGATAAGTTAGATGTTTGTGCTTGGTTAACTTGAACCATATTGCCGTCACCAATACTGACGGTTTCTGCACGTTGTCCAGTGCCTTGCTGGGTAATAACTGCTTCATTACCCACACCTGTTACAGATACTTGATCTAGAATAATTGAGTTGCTAACACCTAAAGTTGTTACCTGAGTAGCAAGCTCAGAGCTAGACTGCGCTTTGTCATCAGTATTTGCGTTAGCAGCAAAGCTTGAACCGAGTGCAAAGGTGATTGCACAGGTAAGAAGAGACTTTCTTAACTTCATGATTATTTCCTTTAAATTATTATTAATCAAAGCCCTAAAATATTATTTTTGCTTTTAGGGCCATGTACCGGCATGCCTTGCCGGATTAAATTGCGTGATATTCAAGTGTTCGCTAACAATCAGAAGTGAATGAAGCAAAATTGTTAAATGCACTGAAAAGATAAAGCAATTAACAGAAAATCACTTTAGACAGATATGGAATAATATAAAATCAGCAGTTTTTGTGGTTTTAATTAATTCTTTATTTTCATAATCTTATAATTATCTAATCAGGTTTTGATATGAGGAATTATTACAAAGCAGTAAAAAAGTTTGATAAATAACCTCGGGTAATTGACGCTCCATTTGTCACGAAAAAGGCTGATTTTTATCTGGATTTAGAATCTAAATTGGTAAAAAAGCATGGATTTGCTGCCTGTTTAATTTTTTTCCTTGCCTGTTATCTGCAATTCGCCATTTATGGGGTATGCCGCGTGATAATCATTTTCAGAAGTAATGAGCTTTGGTGGTCGAATCATGTTGATTCGGTCAGTATTACTAATTATGGATAGTAAATATGAAAACTAAATTATCTGTATTAAGCCTCGCCTTATTACCTTGTATAGGTGCTGCGCAAATCAGCACACCAGCAAAAACAACTCTCGTCGGTGCAAGTGAAGATTCTGTACTCGTTATGTATAAAAAGGGCACTTCTGCAGCAATGCGTGCTCATGCTCGTAGCTTAGTCAGAGCCACAATCAGCGATATGAATAAAGATGGTGTTGATGATAATTACTCAGCGATTTTATCTGGCCGTTTAGCTAAGTTTAAAATTGCAGGAATGAGTACAAAAGAAGCTATCAAGCGTCTACAAACTCATGCCGCCATAGAATATGTAGAACCAGATTATCGAGTCTCAATTGCAAGTGCGCCTAATGATCCAGATTTTTCATCATTGTGGGGGTTACACAATGAAGGTCAGACAGGTGGTGTAGATGATGCTGACATCGATGCGCTTGAAGCATGGTCTATCTCAACAGGTAGTCGCGATGTTGTTGTTGGTGTGATTGACACGGGTGTTGATTACAGCCATGAAGACTTAGCTGATAATGCATGGATCAACCCAGGCGAAATTCCAGGAGATGGCATCGATAACGACGGTAATGGTTATGTTGATGACGTTCACGGTATTAATGCTATCACTGACTCTGGTGATCCAATGGATGACCAAGGCCATGGTACTCACGTATCGGGTACAATTGGCGCGTCAGGTAATAACAGCACGGGTATTGTAGGTGTTAACCACGAAGTATCGATTGTAGGTTGTAAATTTTTAAGTGCAGATGGTACCGGTTCCACTTCTGACGCTATTAAATGTATCGATTACATGGTTGATCTTAAGAATCAAGGCGTAAATTTACGTGTTCTAAATAACAGTTGGGGCGGTGGTGGCTTTAGCCAAGCTCTAGCGGATGCTATCACAGCGAGTGAACAAGCTGATATCTTATTCGTTGCTGCTGCGGGTAACGATGCGGTTGATAATGACCAAAACCCTCACTATCCGTCAAACTACGAGCACGACAGCGTATTATCTGTTGCCAGCACTGATAGCAGAGATAACATGTCTAGCTTTTCACAATGGGGTTTAACCAGTGTTGATTTAGGTGCACCGGGTAGTGCTATTTTATCAACGGTACCGGGCAATGGTTATGCTAGTTATTCGGGTACTTCAATGGCAACACCACATGTTGCGGGTGCCGCAGCATTAGTGCTATCGATTAATCCTGATTTAACAGCGCTTGAACTCAAAGAGTTGCTAATGAATAGCGGTGACCAGAATGAAGCACTACAAGGTAAAACAGTGTCTGGCAATCGTTTAAATGTGAATCAGGCACTAGAACAAGCTGATCCGACTCCAAGCTTCAAAATCTCGGTTTCGCCAAGTTCACAGCAGATTACTGCTGGTGAAACGGCAACTTATACCTTTGAAATTGGCTCAATCGCCCAGTGGGAAGGTGTTGTTAGCCTAGCACTTCAAGCTGACTTAGCGGGCGCAACGCTATCGCAAACTGAGGCGGTACCGGGTGATGTAGTTACTTTAACTGTACCAACAGAAGAGGCAACAGCGTGGGGTAGCTATAGTTTTGTTGTTGATGCAACATCGGGCGAGCTAGCTAAACAAAGCAGTGCGTCATTGTTTGTTAACCCTGTTGGCTTAAATGACTTTACTTACTCAAATGAAACACCTGCGTCTATTCCAGATAACAATGACACGGGTGTTGATTCAATCATTACAGTTGCAGATGAACTGACGGTTTTCTCAACGGATGCAAGTATCGACATTTCTCATACTTATATTGGTGATTTAGTTGTTACCTTAACCTCTCCGCAAGGTACAACAGCTACACTACACAGCCAATCAGGTGGTGGTGCCGACGACCTAGTACAAAGCTATTCGCTAGCAAACTTTAATGGTGAAGTTGCGACAGGTGATTGGGTACTTAATGTGAAAGACGTACTGTCAGCTGATACGGGTACTTTAAACAGCTGGTCACTGACGTTTAGCGCTATTGGTGAAGTAAGCCCGCAGCCACCACAAGCTGGCTTTGCATTTGAAACATCAGGCTTAAATGTCACTTTCACTAACACCAGCACTGATAGTAACGATGATATTGTTGCTTGGGCGTGGGACTTTGGTGACGGTGCTTCTTCAACAGATGCTGACCCTATGCATAGTTACGCACAAGCGGGTAGCTATGAAGTAACGCTAACTGCGACCGATAGCGAAGGTCAAACAGATACGTTTACACAAACGGTTGTGGTATCTGATGTCGAAATTGAGCTATCTGTTAAACGTGCAAGTAAAACACGATTAGGTACGATGCGTGTTGATTTAGGTTGGCAAACAGTGGCCGATCAAGTAAGCATTTATCGTAACGGTGAACTACTTGAAACAGTCGCTGATCGTGGGTTCTACCGCGATGTACAGCGTAAGGCTGAGTTGCCAAGCTATGAGTATCAAGTCTGTGTAACTGAAACGACTTGTTCTAACCCAGTAACAGTGTCCTTCGACTAACATTGTTCCACACGACAAAGCCCAGTTTCCCCGCTGGGCTTTTTTATTTGTATTACAAAATGAGTTTTCTACTACAACAATGTATAATATGCGCCCTTTAAATGTTGACTTGTCGTATTGATGTGGGGTTGTGAGTGAAAGCATTGCTGAAACAGCATGGTGTAATTTTTATTCTTCTAAGTATGCTAACCGGGTTAATGGGGGCATTCGTTAACCCATTGATGAGCTTATTTATTGTAGAAGGGTTGCGAGCACCCCCTATGTACTTAGGTGTTTATGTGGTGGCGGTCACCATTATGGGGTTAGTTATCAGTCAGTGGCTAGGTAGCATGGCTGATAAAGGCACCAGTGCGCGAAAGTTATTTATGGTGGCTGTATCGGGTATGGTGTGTGCGTTAGTGGCCTTTGCGAATGCTACTGCATTTTGGCAAGTCTTGCTCGCAGGTGTGTTGTTTCTTGCAATGGGTAATGCGGCAATTCCGCAAATGATGACCGTGGCAAGACAATGGGCTGGGCGTCAACAGAACATCGACATCACCAGTTTTAATTCCCGTTTACGTGCTGCTATTTCCTTTGCGTGGGTGGGCGGTCCGCCACTTGGTTATTTGTTAGCCGCTGGAGGCGAGTTTAGCCGCTCGTTTTACTTTGCTGCGTTGTGTGCCTTGGTTGCTCTTATTTTTGCATTTAAGTTTATTCCTGACTACAGCGCTAAGAAATCACAAAACGGCAGAGAGCCAGCAGCGGCAGCGAGTTTATCATTTTGGCTGTTGGGCTTAGCTATTATGCTTGGTTCAACGGGCAATATTATGTATTCATCGGCACTGCCGCTTTATAGCATTACTGAACTAGGATTCGCTGAACATACGCCTGGGCTGTTTATGGGTGTAGTGGCGCTGTTAGAAATTCCTATCATGCTGTATGGGGCAAAGCTTGCTAAAAAATACAGTAAAGTCGCGATGCTTGCGGTGGCATTTTGTTGTGCCATTGTATTTTATTTAGGAGTGTTTTTTGCCACTCAAGTATGGCATTTGATCGCGTTGCAAGTATTGAATGGGCTGTTTTACGGTATTTTTGCGGGCATTGGCTTAACCGTATTACAAGATCAGCTCCCCGAACGAATAGGGTTTACCTCAGCGTTTTACACGAACGCCATTAAACTGGGTGTTATGTGCGGGGCAGGGGCAACTGGGGTTGTTGCACAGTTTTATAGTTTTAGGTTTGCAACACTTGGCTCAATGCTAGCAGCAAGTTTGGCCCTTGGGTGCTTAATACTATTTAGTTATGTAAAACGAAATGAGCAGCAACCTAGTCAAATACAGCACCCTTTTGTTACTGTTGGTAAGAACACATAAACGCAAAAAGCCCAGTAAACACTGGGCTAAAACGAGGGAGGAGAGTAATTAATAGAAAGAGTATTTTAAAGTAAGCGACGTGGTACGGCCGTTGATAGTACGGGCACGAATAATGTCGTTATCTGGTACTGAGCCTTCTTCTGCTTCTGTGATACCTACGGTGTCGAACAGGTTATTCACGTTAAGTGATAGACTTAAGTTTTCAGATAGATTGTAACTTACAAAGCCATTCACTTGCGTGTAGCCATCGAATTCAAGGTCGTTACTGTCTTGTGCGTAAGCATCTGTTGTACCAATAAAGCTTAGACCAGCAGCACCTTTATCAAAGTTGTAAGTTGCCATTAGAGAGTAAATAAGGTCAGCTTGACGACGTGGTGTATTACCGACTAACTCTGGCGATAACGCATCTTTAGCAATTTCTGCGTCTGTCCAAGTAAAGTTACCACGGAAATCCCAATCACCTACGTAGTAGGTTGATTCAACCTCAATACCTTTTGCTTCGTACTCGCGGTCAAAGAACTTTTGTGATGTTGCTTCGAAGTTTTGCTCTTCTGTTTCTGCGTAGAATGCAGTTGCAAATACTGATAGCGAATCAAAACGTTTTTTCACACCGATTTCGTATTGATTTACTTCATCAATTACATCGGCTTCGGCAACCGAACCATCTGCTTCTACTTTACCAAATAATAAGCGGTCTGCATTTGCGCGGCCGCCTTTACTTAAACGGGCAAAAGTCGCAAAGCTTGGATCAATTTGGTAGTTCGCACCAATTGAGTATGAGCTGTAGTGCCAGTCGTAGTTAACAATGCTAGGATTTGCATTATCAATACCAGCAACACTTTGCTCAGGAATTGAGATGGTACCGTCGCCATTCATATCAATTGTTGATGTTACGGCACCTGCGTAGTTACCGCGTGCTTCACCTGAATCATAGCGAGCACTTGCATCAATGCTTAAATCGCCAAACTTAGTGGCTAAGTTAATGTAAGGTGCGCGTGTTTCGTATTCTGTGTCGTAGTTACGTTGACAGCAGTTACCCCAGTAAGGTGTACCATAAGCGTACAAGCCATTATCTGAGTAGCTGTCGCCATTTGCAGCGTAAACGTCAAGTAATGCCGCGTTGTCGCCTTTTAGCTCCATAACATATGAGTTCCAAAGCCACGACATATCAATCGATTGGCTTGATGCAAAGTAACCAAACGTAACACTGGTGTCATCAGAGAACGACTTAGTTAACTTAAGATCATTAACAATTGAGCCCATGTCGTTTAGCGTTACATCGAATGTGTGAATACGCATTGCTAAATCGTCATCGCCATAGGCTTCGCCTGCTGAACCACCATTTGCATAAACAAGCGATGCACCATCACCAGCAATACTAGAAGCAATAGAGCTTGCACTTGCAACTTCAGCTGGAATAAGAGAAATAAAGTTACCGCTTACTGATGACGTTCTAAAGCGGTTTTCGATGCGCCAGTCGTTTTCTAAATCAAATGCTGCTTCAAAACCTACTGAGGTAACAACTGGGTTCATACCGTCGGTCATATCGCCCGTGCTGATTTGGTTATCACCATTTAAACGCAGCGTTTGTGTGAAAAGAGCAGAATGCGGCGTATCTGATTGCGCATCGAAACCTGGGATTGAATCGCCATCTGAGTACATAGGCATAGGTAGGTAACCTACGCTTTTATCATCGAGGTGTTTAAAGTACACACGTACATAACCGGCATCAAATTCTTTCGTTAGGTTTGCCTTAATTTGGCCACCTTTATTAGATGTATAACCAGTTTCACGCGGGCCTTCGCCTTGGCGAACAAAGCCACCAATGTGATAGCGCACACTGTCGTTTAGGTAAGTACCATACTCAAAGTCCGTACGAATAGAGTCATAATCAAGGCCAACAGTGGTTGATACACTGCCTGATTCGTTCTCACCTGTTTTTGAAATAAAGTTGATGATACCACCTGGGGCATCACTTGCTGCTGTTGATGCTGAGCCACCACGGATTGATTCAACACTTTGTACTGTTGAATCTAAACGCATGAAAATGTCTGCGTTACCAAAGGCAATATCGCCAAACTGCATAACAGGTAAGCCATCTTCTTGTAGTTGCAAGAATTTAGCACCGCCCGATGCAACCGGTAAACCACGTACCGCGATATTTGCGTTACCTTCACCGCCCGTCGATTCTGAACGTACACCCGGAATTGTTCTGAAGGCTTCTGCAGTAGAGCGTGGTGTTGATACTTCAATTTCAGCTAATGTAACACTGCTAACCGATGAGCTTGATGCCATGATGGTTGTACGGCGTGGTACACCGGTTACAACGATAGTTTCAAGACCGCTTTTTTTAGCCTCAGGTTGTGCTTGCTCTTCGGCGTGTAAGTTTTGGCTTACTGCTAATGCAAGCGCGCTTAATGTATAAAGGGCATGTTTGTGTGTTGTCATAATGTGCCTCGTCTCAATCCCAGATGGTTTGTTGTCTAAATTGTTATCTTAATCGATTAAGTAAAGATAACAATAATTTTACACAGTGCAAGTCTTTTTAGTGAAAAACTTGCACGATTTATGTTCGATGATTGATTTTTAACGATTTTTATTTAGTGGCTTAATGCACTGTGCTGCGCTAACGCTTGCTCAGCAGGGTTACGTAAGTAGTTATATAGCATGGCTAAAAACAGTAAACATGCGAAGCCTGTTGCGAGATAAAAGCCGTAACGAATGTGGCCAAAGTAGTCACTGATCACACCCATTAATAATGGGCCTGCTGCAGCAGAGAGGGCAGTAAAAAACAAAATAACCCCAGCAACAGCACCGTGCTGTTGCACCGCAAAGCAAGAAATACCTTTTGAGTTTAAAGTTGGGTAGATCATCGACATGAATAGCCCAGATAAAGGGAGTAAGAATACCGCCCAATCAACACCACCGAAGATTAAGCCTAAATAACACAGTGCAATTCCTAAGCTTAAATACAGCATCGCCGCTTGCCAGCTTAAGTGATTTAATAGCCACACCGCTAAGAAACGCCCCGCAGCGCGTAAAATGAAAAATAAGGTCAGTGCATAGGTTGCCAGTAATTGCCACGGGCCGTCGTAATCGCCAAGTAGAGTAGGCATCCAAACGTATATTGCTACTTCGGTTGCAACATAAAGGGCAATTGCTAATGAAAAGCCCAGTGCATAAGGGTTTTTCATCATGCTCATGGTGGTTGCAAGAGAGGCCGGTTTTGCGTGTTCTTCTAGCTTTTTAGGTTTAGGGTAATCTGCACGCCAAGCAATTATGGTTAAAATCAAACATAAAACCCCAGCGATAACATAAAGGTAGGTCCAGCTAACCTGTTGGGTGATTAAAAAGCTGACAAGGGCAGGGCCTACAATGGCGCCAACACCAAAGAAACCTTCGACCAAATTCATGGTTTTTGTGTGCTCTAAATTGTTTGTAGAAATATCACCTAACAGTGCCAAAGCACCGGTTTTAAATAGGCCAATAGCAAGACCAATACAGCTAAGCAGCACTACAAATACGCTAAAACTACTGCTAACAGCAAATAGAAAACAACAAATGGTGAAGATGCCGAGTCCTAGCATGATGGTTTGTTTGCGGCCAAAGCTGTCGGCCAAAAAGCCTAAAAACAGGCCACTAAAAGCAATAAGTGCCATCGGTGCATAATGGAAAGCACTGGCTTGGGTCATGCTTAAATTAAATTCTTCGATAAGCTCAGGTATGATCATACCAACCGCATCAGAGGTCATCGCAAACATAAAAAACATCATGTATGTCAGCCATCTAATGGTTTGCAAAGGATCGTGTGTTCTATTCATTGTTGTATCCCCACCGAAAGGTCTGCGCCTTTACTATGTATATTAGTGTATAAAAACTATAAAAACTGCTTGAATAATTTGCTGTCGTGGTTAAAGATATATCTTAATCGATTAAGTTTCAACTTGGTATTAACAATTATGATCAACAATAAAGTGCAATTAATCACCTACGCAGACCGTATTACTGGTCAAGGTATTGATGAATTAAGTAATTTATTAAATGGCCCACTTAACAATGTGTTTGCAGGTGTACATTTGTTGCCATTTTATAATCCGATTGATGGCAGTGATGCTGGCTTTGATCCTATTGATCATAGTGAAGTAGACTCGCGCCTTGGTAGCTGGGACGATATTAACGTGCTTGGTGCAAACTATGATCTAATGGCTGACTTAATTGTTAACCATGTTTCTGCACAGTCTTTCCAATTTAAAGATGTACTCGCTAAAGGCAAGCAATCTGAATTTTGGGATTTATTTTTAACTAAAGACGATGTATTCCCAAATGGCATGTCTGAGGCTGAGCAACAAGCGATTTATCGTCCGCGTCCAGGTAGTTGTTTTACACCTATTGCGTGTGGTGATGGCCAAACCTATGATTTTTGGACCACATTTACCGATAACCAAATTGATATTAATGTGAAATCAACGGCGGGTATCGAGTATTTAAATACGGTGCTTGGCAAATTTGCTGATAATAATGTCAACATTATTCGTTTAGATGCAGCAGGCTATGCGATTAAAGAAGCTGGCACAAACTGCTTTATGTTGGATGAAACCTTTGAGTATTTAAATAAGCTTTCGGCGCAAGCAAATGAAGCGGGTATGGAAACCATTGCCGAGATCCACAGCCATTTCCAGACTCAGGTTGAAGTCGCAAAGCGTGTAAATATGGTTTATGACTTTGCTTTACCACCCCTTATTTTACACAGCTTGTTTAGCAATGATGCGCAAGCTCTACTGAATTGGCTAACCATTTCGCCGCGAAACTGTTTAACGGTACTCGATACCCATGATGGCATTGGCATCATTGACGCAGGCCCGATGGGTGATAAACCGGGCTTATTAAACGCAGCAGAAATTGATAACTTGGTTGAAACCATTCATGAAAAGAGTGAAGGGCAAAGCCGCTTAGCAACTGGTGCAGCAGCAAGTAATGTCGATTTATATCAAGTAAACTGTACATACTACAATGCTTTGGGTGCAGATGACTTTGATTACTTATTAGCGCGTGCGATTCAGTTCTTCGCGCCAGGTATTCCACAAGTTTATTATGGTGGCCTGTTCGCTTGTGAAAACGATATGGAATTACTGGCTCGTACCAATGTAGGTCGTGATATCAATCGCCCTTATTTAAATGCGCAAGACATTGATGCTGCGCTTGCTAAACCTGTGGTGAAAGGTTTGATCAAGCTAATTCAATTACGTAATGAGCACCCAGCATTTAACGGTGAGTTTATTGCTAAAGGTGAAGGCAGTGTGTGTCGTTTAAGCTGGCATGATGATACCAGCTCAATCGAGTTAAAAGTTGACTTTTTAAGCCGTGAAGTGATCATTGTTGATCACCGTGAAGGCGAACAAAGTATTGTTGATTTGGCTGACTTTTTAGCTTAACTACTTTGACCCAATTGCAGTTGATAGTCGATTTCGGCTGTTTGCTGCTCTTTCGATAGAAACAAGGTCGCAGCAATACGGCCTTTTTCTTCGCTATTTTGATGAACAGTGGTGAGTTTTGGCACAAATCGTTGGCCTTCATCGATGCCATCAAAGCCAACAATTCTGACATCTTCAGGAACCGATAAGCCCATTTTTAATGCTTCGCGCATGGCGGCAAGGGCGATCAAATCACTCATACATAACAATACGTTTGGCCTTGGTGTACTGCTAAGTGCTTCTTTGGCGGCAATGCTGGCAAAGCGCTCGCTGCTTTCTGGAATATTCCATGTTCTATCATCACCCAGGGTGATGCCAGCATCGCTGATTGCTTGGTGATAACCGCGCAGTCGTTGATGAGCAATCGACTGACCTGCTTCAAACTCATGATGTTCGTATACTCGGCATAATACGTCGTTATCGAGTAAACGCAGGCCTAAAATAGCAACCCGATCATCATTTTTGTGAAGTGCGTGTTTTGCAATATCAAAGCTGGCTTGTTGGTTGTTTACGTTTACTGAGGCATCGCGACCGATATTAAAATCAACCGTTACCACATGTTTGGCAACCTGTTTTAATTGCTCAACAAGTTGCTTATTACGTGGGCGGCCGTAGCAAATAAAACCATCTACAAAGTCGACAACGCTATTTAGGTTATCGCTGTTGCCTGAAAATAATAAAAGGTTAATACCATTTTTTTCGAGCACCGCTGACACACCGCGCATAAAGCTGCTAGCAACCGGGTCAGATATCATATATTCAACGCTGTCTGGTAATACTAACGCAACAATATTAAAGGTGCCTCGGCGCAATGATTGTGCCGCCTTGTTAGGGCCAAAATAGCCAAGCTTTTTACAGGCAGCCAAAATCTCTTCGCGGCGTGCTTTCGATAATTGATCAGGGCGGTTAAACGCATTTGATACAGTGGCATTTGAAACACCTAACTCTTGGGCAATACTTTTCAGCGTCCAACTTTTTGGCTTTGTCATTGTAGGTTCTTAATCGATTTACTTAATTGTAAATTACCATATAAAGAGTCGAAAAAAAGTGTTTTTAGTCATAAAAATAGGCGTACCATAAAAGAATGAGTACGAGGGTGAGAAAAATGCGAGTAGCGAGTGATTTCTAAGTTACCAAAATGGGTTGAGGTTGGTGCATTTATTTTGGCGCTGGTGGCTGGGTGTGTGAATGCAGTTGGTTTACTTAGCTTTGAGCATCAAGCGGTATCGCATTTATCGGGAACCGCAACCTTGCTTGGCGCAGATCTCATGCATGGCAATAGCCTTGATGCTTTACATTTATTAGGTGTATTACTGTCATTTTTAGTTGGGTCTGGTATTGCCGGGTTCTTGCTGCATAGTTCAGCACTTAAACTAGGTCGTCATTACGACACGGCATTGCTGATCGAAGCAGGGCTTTTACTGGGCGCACTTTGGTTATTATTTAATGGCTCGGGCTATGGACATTTTTTAGCTTCTGCGGCATGTGGGTTACAAAACGCCTTGGCAACAACTTACAGTGGTGCAATTGTGCGTACTACCCATGTTACGGGTATTTTTACTGATTTAGGTATTATGTTTGGTCGGGTTTTTCGTGGCGAGGCGCTTGATAAACGTAAGGCTAAGCTGTTCGGCCTAATCATTATTGGCTTTATATTTGGTGGCTTAGCAGGGGCGTGGTTATTTGCAAAAATGACCTTTGCGGCGCTTTATGTACCAAGTGCCATTTGTATTTTACTCGCCTTAACCTATCGCGTTTATTCTCATCGCAATCCAGAACTTAATGATTAGCGATACTTTTTGGGGTTGCGCCAAAGGCCTGTTTAAATACACGGCTAAAATGGCTTGGGTTATTAAAGCCTAATTGGTAACAAACTTGGCTAATCGCCTCGCCTTTCTCGAGCAATTTATACGCTTTTTGTAAGCGTAATTGTTGTTGCCAAAGAGCGGGCGTAACACCAAAGGCTAGTTTAAATTGCTGATAAAATTTACTGCGGCTCATACAGGCTATTTTACATAACACATCAATATCAATATTCTCAGCAAGGTGCTGTTCTATATAACTAATTACATCACTTAACGGGGTTGCGAGCTTGCCTTGCTTACAACTTGCAATCATTAAATCTCGGCTTTGCTGCTGTAACAGGCGGGTTATGAGTTCATTAAGTGATAAATCAATTAAGTAATCGCGGTGTTGTTCATTTTCGCTAAATAGGGTGATCATCCGCTCAAGCAGTTGCTGAGTTTGCGGGTTATGCTGGGCGTGCACTAACTTGGTTTGATATTGAAAAAAGTCATCCTGGGTAATTTGCTGGTTAAAATTAAGAGCATCAACTACTTGGCTTATTTTATCGGTACTGATTTCAATCGCTAAACAGGTTGTTGGCTGATTGAGAGATGCATTGGGAAAGTCTATTAGCACCCCTTGCTCTGGGGCAAGTACAAATGATTGGTTTGGTAAAAACTCTTCATGATAATCACTGTCGGCAACATGCATGATTTTTTTACCGCTGATCATGCCACAAAATAATAATTCAGTGGAATGTAACGCCACTTTTTGGGCATCTAAATAGGTGTCGTAAATACTTAATTCGGCATGTTCGCCCGCAAAACTGACTTTATTTTCAATAAGCACATCAATACGTTGTCGTTTTTTATCTAAACTTCTGCTACTAACTGATGTGTTCATTGTTGCCTCGCTGTCGTCCTAAATTCTGGACAAATAGTCAAAAAGTCTGGACTAGGAATCAAGTGTGTTTTCAGTAACTGAGCTAACTTCAATTGTTAGCGGTTCATTAAACAATAACCTACCGCATAATTTAGTCAATGCTAAATAAAACACAACAATTTGAAGAGAGAACACATTATGATTTATGCAAATCCAGGCAGTGAAGGTGCAAAAGTTAACTTTAAAGCGCAGTATGAGAATTATATTGGTGGCCAGTGGGTTACCCCTGTAAAAGGAGAATACTTTGAAAACATTAGCCCAGTAAACGGTAAAGTGTTTTGTAAAGTACCTCGTTCATCAAAAGAAGATATCGAGCTGGCACTTGATAAAGCCCACGATGCAAAAGCGGCATGGGGAACAACGTCGGTCACCGAGCGTAGCAATATCTTATTAAAAATTGCCGATCGTATTGAACAAAACCTAGAAATGCTGGCAGTGGCCGAAACCTGGGATAACGGTAAAGCAATTCGTGAAACACTTGCGGCAGACGTGCCACTCGCGGCTGATCACTTTCGCTATTTCGCAGGTTGTGTGCGCGCGCAAGAAGGTTCAATCGGTGAGATAGATGAAACCACGGTTGCCTATCATTTTCATGAGCCACTGGGTGTAGTAGGGCAAATTATTCCTTGGAACTTCCCATTGTTAATGGCGGCGTGGAAACTTGCACCAGCCCTTGCTGCCGGTAACTGTATTGTATTAAAACCAGCTGAACAAACCCCTGCATCTATATTAGTGCTGCTTGAAGTGATTGGTGACTTATTACCTGCAGGTGTTCTAAATGTGGTAAACGGCTATGGTAAAGAAGCAGGCGAAGCGCTGGCAACCAGTACTCGAATTGCGAAGATTGCCTTTACAGGCTCAACACCAGTGGGTTCACATATCTTAAAATGCGCTGCTGATAATATTATTCCTTCGACGGTTGAGCTAGGTGGTAAATCACCAAATATCTTCTTTAACGATGTCATGGAAAAAGACGATGAGTTTTTGAGTAAAGCGATTGAAGGGGCTGTACTTGCGTACTTTAACCAAGGTGAAGTGTGTACGTGTCCATCGCGTTTATTTATTCAAGAAGATATTTACGAGCAATTTATTGAACGTGTTCTTGCCCGAACTCTACAAATTAAACGGGGTAATCCACTTGATACCGAAGCCATGGTGGGTGCTCAAGCATCACAAGCTCAGTTTGATAAGATCCTAAGCTACATCGAAATTGGTAAACAAGAAGGGGCCGAAGTTCTCGCGGGCGGCGAAGTCGAACAACTGTCTGATGAGTTTAATGGCGGTTACTACATTCAACCAACGCTATTAAAAGGCACTAACGACATGCGCGTGTTCCAAGAAGAGATTTTTGGCCCGGTTATTTCAATGTCGACTTTTAAAGATGAAGACGAAGCGTTAGCCCTTGCTAATAGTTCTGAGTTTGGCTTAGGTGCTGGTGTATGGAGTCGAAACATGAACCGTGCTTATCACTTTGGTCGTAAGATTGAAGCGGGCCGTGTTTGGACCAACTGCTATCACATGTACCCAGCACACGCTGCGTTTGGTGGTTATAAAAAGTCAGGCATAGGCCGCGAAACACATAAACTTGCCCTTGATCATTACCAACAAACTAAAAACCTATTAGTCAGTTACAGTGAGAATCCACTGGGTTTCTTTTAAAAGCAATTTCTTATTGTTGTCGAAACTACCCAAACGCCACATCTAGTGGCGTTTTTATTTTTTAACGGGCATAAAAAAGCCCGGCGAACACACAAGCCAGGCTTTTCGACAACAATTTGTTGAGTCACCGCGTGTGCAA
>NZ_PNDF01000059.1:0-46342 GCF_005887195.1 Pseudoalteromonas sp. S1650
GCGATGTGAAATCGCTGCTACGTGCTCGCACCTCGTTTTTCATTCCTCGTTACTCAAACCCTTCCAACACAAGCTTTCCGCGAGCTTGATGAGACTCTAAAATCCCATGGGCTTTAATAAGGTTTGCTACGTTTATCTTACCTAAATGCTCACCTAATGTTGTTTTAATTGTGCCGTTATCAACCAAGGTGGCAAGCTCTGATAGAAGCTGATGCTGGGCAATCATATCCTCTGTTTGGAACATTGAGCGGGTATACATAAACTCCCAATGCAACGAAATACTTTTACGCTTTAACTTCAAAATATCAAAGCTTGCAGGGTCGTCGATCAGTGCCAATTTACCTTGTGGCTTGATCACTTCCATAATGCTATCAAGGTGTTGGTCGGTGTGCGTTAAGCTCACTACGTAATCAAATTCATTCAGGTCGGCCGCAAGACGTTGCTCGTTAAGGTTTTTGCTATGATCAAGTACATGATCAACACCTAAACCTTTAAGCCAGTTGGCGCTTTCTTCTCGTGCGGCGGTACCAACAACGGTTAAATTGGTAAGCTGTTTGGCAAGCTGCACTAAAATTGAGCCTACACCACCTGCGGCACCTATTACTAATACAGAGGCTGGCTTATTGTTTTGAGATTTTTCAATCTGTAAGCGGTCAAAAAATAGCTCCCATGCCGTAATACTTGTTAAGGGCAGGGCGGCTGCTTCACTATTACTCAGGCTTGTTGGTGCAAGACCGACAATGCGTTCATCAACAAGTTGCAGCTCAGCATTACTGCCTTGGCGCGTTAAGTCGCCAGCATAAAACACACGGTCACCGACATTAAATAACGATACTTTGTCGCCAACAGCTTTAACCGTCCCCACGGCGTCCCAGCCAATAACTTTGTAGCCATTGTCTGGTGAAACATTAGCGCGAATTTTAGTATCTACAGGGTTTACTGAGATTGCTTCTACGGCGACAAGAATGTCGTGACCTGTAGCAACGGGATCGGGTAATTCAATCGCTTGTAATGATGAGTCCGATAACGTTGGGGTTGCTGTTGTGTATCCAATTGCTTTCATGATGGTGTCCGTATTGATGAGTTTTAAACACTATAGCGTATAGAATTATATTAAAAAGAGGTGTAATCCAAATTCACTTTCAAATAATTTTTGTTAATTAAGGTCACTATTTACTAAATCGAGTAACTCGATCAGTTGCAGTGCTTGTTGTTCGTTAATGCTCGGGAAGCGACAACGAATTTGCGACGGTATCTCAGCGGCTTGATCTTGCATCGCCTTGCCTTTGGCTTCGAGCTGCACGAGTCGTTTGCGTTTATCATGGCTATCCTTAGTGATCGACAACAATGCTTTATCGCTCATTTTTTTCAAAATTTGCGTCATCGCACCGCCATCAATGGCGGTTTTTTCAAGTAATTCAGCAATACTGATCTGATCTTTTTCCCACAGCGCCATCATAACTACGTACTGCGGGTAGGTTAAATCTAATTGATTGAGAGAATCTCGATACGCACGGGCAATCCCATTCGATGCCATATACAAGCGGTGGCATAGCTGGTTATCTAATTTTAGTTGTGGGTATTTCATGCACGATCCTCAAAATTCAATACGAGTATTTTAATTTGCATGCAAAGTATTTGCAATCCCGAAAAAGCTGATCTAATATACTTTGCATGCAAAATATATTTTCACTCAATTAGGAGAGTAATCATGAAAGAACTACAAAGCGTCGCATACACAGCAAAAGCAACAGCAACAGGTGGCCGTGAAGGCACAGCAAAATCAGACGATGGTCGTTTAGATGTGGCACTATCAACTCCTAAAGGGTTAGGTGGTGATGATGGTCAAGGTACAAACCCTGAGCAGTTATTTGCAGCTGGGTACGCGGCTTGTTTTATCGGCGCATTAAAGCTAGTGGCAGGCCAAGCAAAAATTAAATTACCAGCAGATACCCACATTAACTCTGAAGTATCAATTGGTCCTATAGAAGGAGGTTTTGGTATTGCAGTTAAGCTTGCGGTATCGGTAGGTGATCTTGATAAAGACACCGCTCTTGCATTGGTTAATAAAGCGCACGAAGTATGCCCATACTCAAACGCAACACGCGGTAACATTGCTGTAGAGTTATCAGTGATCTAATCGCTATTTACCAAAATAGGCCGTGCTTTATGCACGGCTTTTTTGTTTTTCAGCAATCGACTTTGCTAAATCGCCTGAACCAGTAAGTGCTGATACTAGACCTTCGCGTGGTTCACTAAATTGTATTGGTTTTATCTTACTTGCTCGGGCTGCATCGAATACCGGTATTTGGCTCATTGCGTATTCCGACAATGCGGTAATGGTTAATGATGGGTTTACCCCTAAATTTCCGGGTATGATTGAGCCGTCAATAACACGTAGGTTTTGATAGCCGAACACTTCACCTGAGCTATCAACAACGCCGTTAGAGGCATCAGTGCCCATGGCGACTCCACTCATTATATGCGCCGTCATTGGGGCACCAAAGAGCACCTCAGTTAAGGCTGAACCGGGCACGCCACCGAGTTTTTCGGCGTAGAGTTTGGTTGCTTCTTCTGCTTTTGGAAAACTAACGCTAAGCGGCGTGTCATTGTCTTTTTGCACCGCAGTAATGCTGTTTTTAAATAACCGATACCACTTGCGTCGCCATTCAAGGTGAATAAACGCCTCGGATTTTTGCATCACCAAAAATACAATTGAGCTGCGGGCTTTGCCTTTTGGCCGCAATACTTTAACTGTTTTTATTGGATGGCGCAGTGTATTCACTAAAAACTTAGCAATACGCTTGAGGCCTTTGCCTGTCACCATAGGAACGTAAGGTAAATATAGCCATGTGCCATCAGCGCCTTCTCTAAACCGGCAAATTTCAATGTTGGTGTCTTTGTCGACCGAAATAAATGAGCTGATCGCAACGCCATCATCAACTTTTTTAGTGGTATTGTTCGCGGTGGTGAGGGTTTCTGAGTTAGTGCGAATTTGCTGGCCTAGCCAAGCTGAAATATTGAGCAGTGTTTTGTCTTTATCGCGCATTTTTAAAAGCAAAGGCACGGTGCCCATCACCCCTGCGCTTAGCACGACGCCCCGTGTTGTCAGCGTATAAATATGGCTATTGCGATGGCTGGTATCTTTAATTTTAATTTTGTATCCGGCGCTGCCATCTGCATTAAGCGGGATGATTTTGATTACTTCAGAGCTAGGTCTTATCTCTACACCGTTGCGTTCTGCAAAGTACAGATAATTTTTCATTAAAGTATTTTTGGCATTATGGCGGCAACCAATCATGCAGCTACCACAGTAATGGCAGGTATTTCGCCTCGGACCATCGCCACTAAAGTATGGGTCGGGTAGCTCTTTTTTATAGGCTTCGCCGGGTTTTGCAAAAAGCACCCCGGTGTTCACGGTTTTGAATGAGTCGCCTTGCCCCATTTGATCAGCAATGTCTTTTAGTGTGTGATCGGCAACATTGGTATAGGTATTTTTGGCGCTACCTAACATGCGCTGTGCAAGGCCATAGTAGGGCATGAGGCTGTC
The DNA here is from genome assembly GCF_005887195.1 of Pseudoalteromonas sp. S1650. NCBI lineage: Bacteria > Pseudomonadati > Pseudomonadota > Gammaproteobacteria > Alteromonadales > Pseudoalteromonadaceae > Pseudoalteromonas > Pseudoalteromonas sp. S1650. The sequence continues at coordinate 3,551 of NZ_PNDF01000059.1, forward strand.
TTTCCAGTCTGATTTTATCCGTGTCCAAGCAGGAGATTGAAAGACTTCATCATCAGGAATAAGGTGCACATTGGCATAAATTTGTGAGCCACCGCCAACACCAACGCCATGTAACACTGCGACTTTGCTGGTAAACGAAAATTGAATGCAGCCTTTAAGGCCAATTTCTGGCTGCCACATATAGTTTTTGATATCTAGGTTGGTCTTTGGAAACTCTTTATCTTCGCGGCGAAGACCTTTTTCAAGTACTAAAACTCGGTTACCTTTTTCGCTTAGGCGAAGCGCACTCACAGAGCCACCAAATCCCGAGCCTATAATAATTTGGTCAAAATCAAATGTGTGTTGCTGCATTGTTTTCGCCTGTTGGTGTTTATTATTAATTTAGCTGATTATTAACTTACTTTTTAATTATTAGAAATCATACTTTTTTTATATTTATCCTAATGAAACCAGTCAAATGGTCTAAACTAAAGGTGATTTATAATAGTAGCAGGAAGAATCAATGCGGCAGTTAGCGTTAGCGAAAAAGTTGTTATGGCTTACAGTTGGAAGCATTTTCATAACCGTTTTTGTTTTATCAAGTGTTTTATGGTGGCAATTATCGAGCAGTAACCAAGATTTAGCTGCGCAATCAGAAAAGCTGATTGTCGCCGAAGTTGAAGAAAAGCTAGCATCAAATGCCGTAGCGTATGGTGAACAAGTTGCAGGTTTTATAAACGAAGCCTATCGAGTACCTTATTCATTTGCAGCAATCTTAGGGGATCACGATGCAGCAGGCACCTTAACTCGAGATGCGGTGGTTGAGTTAAATCGCTCTTTGCTACAAAAAAATACTATTCTTTCATCTATTTATTCGCAATTTGAAGCAAATGCGTTTGATGGCCGAGATGCTAATTTTATTAGTGGTTATGATCATTCAGTTGCTGGTGTAGGTACTTTAGAAATCTACTTTACTCGTAATAGAGATGGCAGCATAGAACAGCAGGCAGTTGACGATGCGGCTGAAAAATATGTGGATACGCTCAATGAATTTGGTCAGCGTGAAGCTGAGTGGTACTTGTGTGTAAAAGACACCAAAGTGCCATGTATTATGGAACCCTACTTATACGAAATCACCCCTGGTTATTCTGAAATGATGACCTCTTTAACTGTGCCCATTCTTCGTGATAACGAATTTATTGGTGTTGCCGGGGTTGATTTAACATTGCCTGTATTTCAAAGCATGACCGAGCAACTCTCAAAAGAATTGTATAACGGCAAAGCTCGCGTCACTTTATTAAGCTCACTCGATTTAGTGGTTGGTAGCAGCCATTACAAAGATAAGCTTGGCAGACCGTTAAAAGAGGCGGTGGCTAAAAGCACTTTAGACAATTACGTAAAAGCGAAAAAGCAAAGTGGTGTATTTAAAGTCGGTGATGAGTATTTAGTTAACTACCCAATTACCATAAAGCTTGCTAAAACACAGTGGAACTTACTGATTGAAGTACCCGCCGAGCTTGCCCTTGAAGGGCCTCAAGCGCTAGCAAATAGCATGAGTGAAAATGCCAACACACTAGGCGGTTTGATTTTGGTGACGGGTATTATTATTGCTGGTGCAGCCTTTGTGATCATGACCTTAGTGATCCGTACAATTGTGGCACCATTACAGCAGATTCAAAAGCGCGTTGATAACCTTGCTAGTGCTGAAGGTGACTTAACTCAGACCTTACATGTTGATACTCACGCTGAGCTAATCGCATTAGCAACTGGCTTTAATGCGTTTCTTGCTAAATTGCGCGATTTAATTGGTGAGCTTAAGAATGTATCAACGCAAACCAAAGAGCAGGCTCACCTAGCGACTAGTGTTGCTGTTGATACTAAGCACAACGTTCAAGCTCAATTCCAAGAAATTGAGAGCGTAGTGACCGCTATGAACGAAATGAGCGCAACAGCCCTTGAAGTTGCAAGAGCCTCAGAGCAGTCAGCGCAACAAGCCGATGAAATAAATGGTTTAGTTGTTAGCAGTGAATCGAGCTTGTCGTCTGCGGTTACCCAAGTTAAAACCATGTCGGACGAAATTAAAGAGGCTAATCAAGCGGTCGAAAAAGTTGCGGCACGCAGTAACGACATTACACAAATTTTAGACGTGATCCGAACGATTGCAGAGCAAACAAACTTACTTGCACTGAATGCGGCAATTGAAGCAGCAAGGGCTGGTGAACAAGGTCGTGGCTTTGCGGTGGTGGCTGATGAAGTAAGGGCCCTTGCTTCAAAAACGCGTTCATCAACCGATGACATCAGTGGTTTAATTGACAGCTTACAGCTAGAAGTAGGTAATGCGTCTAAGGTTATTGAACAAGGTGTTGTGCGTGCACAGACCGCGGTAGATGAAACCTCAGTTGCATTTGATGCATTACACGAAGTTGTAGTTAAAGTAGACGAAATCACGCAACAAATTACCCACATTGCAACGGCTGCAGAAGAGCAAAGCTCGGTCACAGAAGAAATAAACCGCAACCTGACGTTAATTTCAGATGCCGCATCACAACTCGCTGAGCTATCTACCCAAGCCGGTGATGGTAGCCAAACTCTTAATGCACTTGTTGCACAACAAGATGATGAGTTGAATAAGTTAAAAACGAAATAGAGAGGGAGCTATAAGTTCTAGTTGCGAGATAAGAGATACGAGAAAAACGCGATGTGAAATCGCTGCTACAAGCTCGCATCTTGTATCTATTTATCGTAAGAATGACTTTAGTCATGAATGATTAATCACCACACAAAAGTAAACCTTGGCCGTAGGCGTGAAACGTGTTTCGTGCGCCAAGCAAGCGTGACGCCTACAGGTCGCAGCGGCTTTATGCCGCGACGAAGGGTAAAAATATCGTTATGCGATGAAGTAATCGAATCTGAAATCGATTAAGGGTGGTTATACATCGCTCGTAATTGTTAGATATTTATTTTTACCAAAAGTAACGTAATAAATGGGTAAAAATAGACCCGATAGTAAGTTACTGCTCATAGTGTTCGAAACAGTTACTTTATTTGATTGAATATCTTTGACAGAAAGTTTAGGGCTAGAGCACCAATCAATGGAGAACCAGATAAATCTAGCGTCGTCAGGTATTGTGTAGTTGGTTAAAGAGTTGGGTTTGATTTTTCCGATCTTTTTAGAATCGGTCCATAAAGTGTAATCTCTAATTTTATCATGATGTTGTTTTGGTCTGGTTACTTCAATTTCCATTTGAACCTCACTAGGATAGTAATTCCATTAAACTTAACGGGCTTATAGCTCGTTTTCTTCCATATTCAGTGTATTTTTATCAGAGCCGTTAATTAATTACTAGTCGTATAGTGCAAAGAAACTTAAGCTCATGCTCGCACCTCGCACCTCGCACCTCGCACCTCGTTTCTATCTCTCGTAGGAATGACTTTAGTCATGAATAATTAACCACCACTCAAAAGTTAAACCCTTGGACGTAGGCGTGAAACGTGTTTCGTGCGCCAAGCAAGCGTGACAGATTATCTTCTGTGACCTAATAACTTGATTGTCTGCTATTCATACAATTTATTAGACTAATAGTTAATGTGCTTGAAAAATAACCTTTAGCTTACTTTTTCAAAGCGTTTATTATAAATAAAAATTTGTATATCAATGTGTTAAATTTATTTTCGGATGCTCTCAGTTTATTAAAAACACCTATTTTATAAATTCATACCCTACCTTTTGCCTAATCGTGTTTTACGTCAGGCTGCTTTACCCTAACTGCATAATAAAAACTCACACAATTTTTCAAGATAGGTAGTAGGAGAACTTATGAATAAGAAGCAACAAAGCTATCAAGATATTCATAAACCCAGCAGTGAATTTTCGAGTCGTGACGAATACCTTGAACACGAATTACAAATTATGCAGCCTAAGCGTTGGCGTCCAAATTTACCATTTCGTGACTATCGGTTTGAATTAGAAGACTCTATCCCTGCCATGGCAGGGACCATAGGCAAGGTGGTCATGGTGGGTGCAATTGCTGCAACATTTGCAGCGCCACTGGGCTTAGGCGAAGGTTTTATTTTAGAAAACGTGCGTTATGAGCTGTTAATTGTATCGATCTTCATTTTATTATTTTCGGGCTTCTTTTTACCAACAGCAAACTTAGCGGGTACGCATGGGCCGCTTATTCCTTTGATCCCGATAGTGGTGGCAGCGGGTGGTCACCCAATGGCTTTTGGTTTGCTGATAGGGGCGTTTGGCCTATTACTGGCGCTTAGTAAAGGCGGGAGTTTACTGGCGGGGTTAACCAGCCGAGGCGTGTGTGGCGGTTTACTGCTTTACCTTGGCTTTATTGGTACGATTTCACAGGTTAAAAAGCTGTTTGCATGGGCTGAAGGCATTGATATGACCCATATCGCTTTCATTGTGATTTTGTCGACTATCGTGTTGTACGCCTTACTTGAGCACTACAAAAAACGTTGGTTAGCCGTGCCATTAAGTTGCTTGCTTGGCGGTTTAATTGCATTTTTACTAGGGGCGCCGTTTGAGTTTAAAACAGCACCGGGTTTACCAAATATGAACCCAATGTATTGGTGGGGTGAAAATACCGGTTGGATGCTGGGATTACCAACCCTAGAGAGCTTTGTAGTGGTCTTGCCATTCGCGGTGCTTGCGGTTGCCATGTGGTCACCTGACTTTTTAGGACATCAAGTATTCCAAAAAATTAGTTACCCAGAACGCACTGAAAAAGTACAAATGAACATTGACGATACCATGTTTAGTGCTTCAATCCGCCAGACATTTGGTTCATTGTTAGGCGGCTCTAACTTTACCTCGTCATGGGGAACCTACATCGTGCCAGCAGCCATCGCTAAACGCCCAATTCCTGCGGGGGCGGTATTAACGGCATTATTTTGTATTATTGCCAGTATTTGGGGCTACCCAATGGATTTAGCTATTTGGCAACCTGTGTTATGCGTCGCGCTAATAGTTGGTGTGTTTATCCCACTTCTTGAAGCTGGCATGGAAATGACCCGTGAAGGTAAAACTACGCAATCAGCTGCTATTGTGGTGTTTTCCTCGACCTTAGTGAACCCTGCATTTGGTTGGTCATTAACTATGTTGCTCGACAATTTGGGCTTAATTGGTTGTAAAGAGCGAAGCTCTGAGCTGTCTCCAATGAGCCGCTGGATTATTCCATTAGTGATGTTTGTTATCTTAACAAGCGTGATGGCAATAGTGGGGATGCTGCCAGGTATTCCGGCTTTAATGTCAGACTTTAGACATTGATATGTGAGGGTAAGGTGATAAACGCCTTACCCTTTAATAATTTTTTATAAGTGTGAACATCATACCAATAAGCTGCTCAGTCATCGGTTTCGACATTGGCCTGTGTAAATAACTTCTTAAGCCAGTAAATTGTATCTGAAATAAACGAGCATATTCTAGCGGACTATGAGTGTTGGCTAGTTCACCACGCTGTTGTGCAATATCAAATAGAGTCGATAAGTCGTGTTCAAACTGCTGCAAAAGGTCATCGGTTAACGTTTTAATTTTAGGCTGAGTGTGATCGAATTCTGTACTTGCTTTGATTAACATACATACTTCACATCCATCTTCAGCACTTTCAAGTACCGTAACAACAAATGCATGTAAGCCATCAAGCACTGTTTCGCTATTCTCAATATGGCTCGCTAGCAACAGCTTAAGTTGCGTAGCATAGACTTTTAAAGACTCTGAATATAAACCTTCTTTTGAACCAAACGCTGAATAAATACTGCCTGGGCGCATATCAACGACCGTTTGGAGATCACGGGTAGATGTCGTAGAAAAACCCTTTTTCCAAAATAGCATTTGTGCCTTCGTGATTACTTCATCGCGATTGAATTTAACTTTATTGACCATGACGAACACCAAAATTGAGCAGTTGTTCAATTTTAACTTGAACAACTGCTCAAAAACAACTAGGCTAATCATAAATCTTAGTCAGACACGATAGGAGATAACATGAAAAACTTTGAACTCTACACAAAAGAAACCGCGCCAGAGGGCTCAAAAGCCCTTATCGATAACTCAGTATCAGCCTTTGGTATGTTGCCAAATTTACATGCCGTGATGGCAGAGGCACCTACACTACTTGAAGGTTACCAAGTGCTTCATGAGTTATTTCAAAAAACATCGTTTAATGCTCAAGAGCTGACAGTTGTTTGGCAAACAATTAATGTTGAACATAATTGTCATTATTGTGTACCTGCACATAGTGCAATCGCTGCGAGTATGAAGGTTGATCAAGAGATTGTTGATGCGTTAGTTAATAAAACTCCACTTGCTGATCCCAAGTTAGAAACTTTAAGAAATACAACCTTAGCAATGACGCGCAACCGAGGTGTAATTGACGAAAGTGAGTTAGAAGAGTTTTACAGTGCGGGTTATGGAAATCAGCAATTATTAGAAATTGTTCTAGGTTTAGCACAAAAAGTAATGAGTAATTATACGAACCATTTAGCTGATACGCCTGTTGATCAGCCGTTTAAAAAATTTATTAAGTAATAAATAAAGCACGGCTATATACCCAAACCACCTCAAGGTGCGAGTTTCTGCATCTTGAGGTGGTTTGGGTATAGCTTACTTAAACTTAACCGTTTTTTCGCTGCGGGTGTAAGCTCGGGTATCGGGTTTTGTCCATTGACCTTTTTTAAGGTAAGAGGTCGACACTACAAAGCTGTTATCTTTAAACTCGCTCGTCGATTTGACTTTAGTGATCCCATCTTTGTTACCCGTTACATTTTCATAAGCAACAAACTGAGTAGGGCTAAGTACATTCATAGTGCCTTGGGTGTAAAACCCAGCTGTAGTGAAGTAATAAAACACCAAAGACTGCTTTTTATTGTCCCAAAAAATCATCGACTCACCACCATATTCACCTTCATTGATAGAGTGAATGGTTTTAATAGCCGTGCCATTGAGCGCGCGTTGCCAGGTACTCACATCTTGCACCGCAGGTTTACCTGCTGCGACATTAAAGTCTGACTGCCACGTGCCTAAGTAAGGTTCAAACACTTTTAGCTTGTCATCAAGTTGTTGCTCTGCTGCCATAACAGAAAGCGAACACAGGCAGATTGATAGTAAAAGTGATTTTAGGTATGCCATAATAGCGCCCCGATAAAATTAATTTGTTTTGCACAGTATAGGTGATACTTCGTTGATTAAGAAAACATTAATTACATTTTCATTGTTGTTTTTAGCGCTGCTATGGCTGACATCATGGCAACTTAATATTACCTACTTTATTGCAGGCACTTACAGTGTAGCGAGCTTAATAAGCTTTTTGGTGTATGGCTGGGATAAACGTTTAGCAATGCAACATGGCGAGCATGTGATAAGAGTACCTGAGCGTACACTGCATATTTTAGGGTTAATCGGCGGTTGGCCAGGTTCATTCATTGCACAGCAATGGTTAAGACACAAATCTAAAAAACGTAGTTTTATTGCCGTACTCTGGTTAACAGTTATTGTTAATTGCAGTGCGATATGGTCGCTATATTATTTTCAGTTAATTTAAAAGAAGCTCAAAAAAGGAAAGCAACAGCTTTCCTTTTTTGTTAAAACCTCTTATTGAGCAGCTTGAATTGATTCAATGCTATCAAGTTCAATTGTTAGAATTGTTTTCTTATCAACAACAACCCATTTGCGGTAAGTTAAGTAACCAGGCTTGGTTACTTCAATGTCGTACTTACCTTCATCAAGTTCAATACCATCTTCATAAACAGGTTTAATATTCATAATACGAACGCGCGCATCATCAGGTGTTGTGACTACCGTTAATGAAATAACCGATTCATCTACAACCACTTCAGGCGTTACTTCTGCAATAGGCTCAGGTTGTGGCTCAACATCATGGGTTGATGAACAGCCTGCTAAAACCAATAAGGCAAATAATGCGCTTAACTTTTTCATAAATACTCCATTTAATAGTTCACAATAAACGAAACCGCTTATAGTTTGAAAACTCATGAAGAATCAAGGAATAACAATAGAGGTGGGGAGCTATTATTCGTCTTCCGTGACTTTCATATTTATCATCAATAATAAATTTTTAGCTATTTTAGTATGTATCCTAATAAGGTTCAAATTATAGTTTCATTAATGTTATTAATTAATGATTTTTACCTATTATGTTTGTTGTGGTTTTGAAAGTAATGTTTATTGGTTCTCATCATTATTCTCTTTATCAAAAGCTATGCTGAAGTTACCCTGTCGAGTTAGATTGAAAATCGCACGTTGCCAATTTTCTGGTTGATTTTGTATTGCAGAATCAAACAGTGTTTTAAATAAATCAATAATGTGGTCAGAAACGGCAATAGGGTGCTGTGTTTCATCGGCCTCTTTTTCATAAAAGGCTTGGCATGTAATGACTTCATCGTGCTGGCAATCTATAACTAACATCGCTTTCGACCAGTCATCATTAATTTGTTGATAGAGATATTGACCTAGTTGCTGTGGGATATGTTTTACGTCTGTGTTCATAGGCTTTCCTTAGCGGTGTTGTTTTGTTATTAAGTGCCGTTTTCGTATTTTTTGGCTAAAAGCTTTAACTCTTTTAATAAGCCATCTTTTAGCATATATAGAGGAATATCCCATTGCTGTGGGGTCATATTAGCTATATAGTCTTTACGGTTGCCATTCCATATATTCAAACCTGGTACATTTTCAGCACAGCAATGCACCATTGCATTGATGCCAATTTTTTCACCATTAAACTCAGCGGTGGTACTACGCTCGTAGTTTGAAAAGCCGCCTTTTTCCTTTTTCTTTAAAAAGCCATTTTCTATAGAATCAACTATCCATGATAATGCTATGAGGGGGAATTCCTCTTGAACAAAAATTCGTTTTTTATCCATTTTTGAATAATAATCAGTAGATATGACTAAATAAGCTTCTTTTTTAAAGATAATCGTTGTTTCATCAGGAAACATTTCATAATCAATAGTTAAAAGCAGCTCTTCATTGCTCTTTAAATTATGATGTTCTATCAGTCCTAACGGAGGTGCTATATATTTACTCATTGGCTAACCTTTTATTGGTAATAGTGGGGTACTAATAACGTTCTTCATCTCAGATATTGAGGGAGGATCATTTTTAAGAGTTAGTGTTTCGGCTACACCATAATTATTGCCAGCATCCATGTTGTTAAAGAGCGGTTACTGTCGTTTATTAATTTGGGTCTGTTGGTGGTGTTACATCAATTAACCATGCTGGAATGTAGCCATTTTCAACTGTGAGCTTATAGCCTTTTACGTCTTTAGCGATGATGGCTAAGGCTGCAAGGGGTAAAGAAACTGCACCTCGATTGCTCCACATTCGGTCTTCATCACTGTAATACTCATTATGCGCCAGCAGGGCTTTTTCCATGGCTTGATTATATTCTTGCTCACCGTTATCAGTGAATATGGCGGTGATCACCGGGATAAGTGGCCATTCCAAGCGACTTACATAGAGGTATGCTTCATCATCAACGTAATCATCTGGGTTACAGGTGATATAGGCTTGCTCGATTAAAGGGGTCAAGTCGGCACGCGGGTTAAATAGCCCTTTGAGTAAGTCAGACAGTGCATAATCAAAGGGTCTCAGTTGATTGCCATAATTAGCTGTTTTAAAGACATCGTTATCGATAGCCGTTAAGTAAGCGATAGCGTCATGGTTACGGGCGATAATACTGCTGTACAAAGCAAGGAGCCACACAGGGTGCTCAGCATGTTCAGGGTCACGTTTACCAGTTACTTCTAAATATTCATCATCGTAAAAGAAAGGGAAAGGTTGGCCGTCATGGGCGTCACTTTGAAATATGCCATGGCCTAATTGCGAAGCGCGAATAACATAGAGCCAAGCATGGTAGCTATTGGGGTTTTGAATCGCTTCCATGGGGAACGAGTCAATGATATTACGGGTAAACTGTGTATAGAATCCTAAGCGAGGATTTTTTTGAATACGGGGTATATTTTTATCTTCGTGCTTTATATAGCGCTCTACCATATGGTCATAACTAACTTGTGCAAAGCTGTAATGGCTTTCAATCATTTTATTAGTTCCTTAAAATCCTATATCAAAAAACGATACGTCAATAACTTCGATAAGCCCTGCATCATTGGCTTTTTGTTGAATACCTATGTATTCAACTGCCCCATCTAATCTTGCATCATCAATATCATCCAGCATATCTTGAATGCCTTGAACCTCTTTCACTAAATCATCATCGCCCGCTAAGTAGCGAGGGTCTTTTGTTAGGCGTTTTAACTGTTCACTATAGTTTTCAATTATCGAATTCATATACTTTTCAGAGCCTTGTTGCGCTCTATCTTTACCAGCACTCCGACTACCCCAACTGGCATTACCGCCTTTGGCTTCGATAATTAATACTTTACCGTCTTCTGTTGCATACACTTGGTCAAATTGGCCTTGTTTGCCTTTGCCGGGGAGTTTGCTTGCCAATGGTGTGGCATCTGGATAATTTTGTTTCACATAAATGCGCGCGGCTTCTTCACCCAGTGCTTCACTGGCTAAGCGCATGGCACTTTGCGCTTCTTTTAATGCAGTGGCGTTTCCGGCAAGAAGTGCGGCATCACGCTTGGCGACAGCTTGATTGCGTGCTGCTTCAAACTGTTTGAGGCGCTGTTTAACGTTGTCACTTAAATTAGCATGATTTATCTTTAATTTTTGCGCTATTTTGTTAAACACATTTATTTGGTCCGACACGGGCACTAAATTACCATTTTCGTAACGTAATTTAGGGGGCTTTTTGCCATCAAGGCGACTAATAATGACTTTACCTTCACTGTTGGTATATGCGCGGTAATTGCCGCGAATATCGTCAGACAATTCACTGAGTAAATAGTCAGCATGGTCTTTTGCTGATATATGCGTCGCCACAGCGTGGTTTTTACTTGGCTGTAACTGTGTATCTGGTTTGTTTATTTTGGCTGAAACAGTCGGATGTTCAGCCGTCACAGCGTGTGATAACTGTTTATTTAGCTGCTTGCGTTTAACAATCTCGGCAATCTGAGTCAGTGCTTTATTTGCTTTTGCTAAATACCTTGATTTACTTGCCAGTGAAGCGGCCGCACCCACGCCACCTGTGAGCAGTGCTAATACGACCTCAAATGCCAAAATACCCGTTAATCGTTCTTGCTCTACGTGTGAGTGGGCATCAATATACTCGTAAGGGAAACGCGCTATCGCCAAGCGGGTTTGTTCTTCATCAAGTAGAATGTAAAGTAACTCACATGCTTGAGTAAGTGATTGGGCTGATTTTTGTGAGAAAGAAATAATTGTTTCTAGCTCATATTTAACGGCTTCTTTATCACCGCGAGCAATGGCTTCTATAATTCTAAAGCAAGCAGAGTACACACTTATGTTAATATCGATACCGAGTACAATCAGGTCTGCTACGCCCTCAATAAGTGACTTTGCCCCTTGATAAAAACCAGTGGCATTTGCACCTAGCTCTATCATGTATTGGTTAAATAGGCTTTCTTGTTCAAACAAGGCATCTTCAATGGCCGCTTTTTGTCGAACTTCATTCAGCATTGCTTCTAGGGTCTGCTTAAACTCATTACGCAGTGCAACTAAACGCTGTTCGTCGTCATCAGATGAAGCAATAAAACGAACCTGACTTTGACCTTGCGGCACGTTGGCCAGTTGCGCTTTGCCATTACTGAGTGAGCCGGTGTGCTCATGGCCAAGGCTATCGATAAGCGAGTAACGAATATTGTCTTCAGCACTGCCATCTAGGTAGCAATAGCTTAAGTCTAGTGTGCATAGTGTAGTAGAATCGAGTGAGCTATCAGCCAAATCAAATGATGAAATAGCAGGCGCACGACTCACATTAACGCTTTGTGCACGCGCTGTACTTGGGCTTTCAATATCGTAATCAACGGGGCCATCAAAATTTATAAATGTGCCATCGAGGGTGAGTACATCGGTGGCAATAATCTCAACATTTCCTTGACTGTCGAGTTTAATTTCGCCGCCTTCGTTATGGAGAATTAAATCACCACGGCCTGAGCCTGTAATCGCGATTGACTGGTTGGTTTGCAAAAATGTTGAGCCATTGGGGGCCGAAATAGTTAAGTCACTTGAGTTGGTTTTAAGCTGAATATCGCTTTGCGCAAAGGCTTTAACTGCGCGACCACTGACCATCGACAGTGCTTGACGAGATTCAATAAGAGTGTTTTTTCCTTGCCATGCTTGGCTACCTGCACTTTGCATGTTGATATCGCGGTTTTGAGTGCTGAGCGAAACATTGTTTTTAACATCAATAAACTGATTGTTTTTAATCACAAACTGAATGTTGTCGTTCTCAGTTGTTAGGCAGAGGTCTTTACCTGCATGTAAGTTAATGGTGCCGAGCTGGCTTATCCATTCTATAAATTGGCGGCCTGATTTTTTGGCATTGAGCTCAAGATAGTGCTCACTGGCTAAGGTTTGTAAAATGATTTTAGGTGCTTGCTTGTCATCATCAAACTGCAGCTCGTTTTGCGCCGCACTGACCAGCCTGTTTTGCGTATTATTTGCAGCGGTGACAACGCTTGGCTGCGATTCATTCATCGCAAAACCCATTAAAAACGTGTTGTTAGGGTCGTTATTTATACAGCCAATAAGTACCTCAGAACCACCAACAAGGGGGAAGTGCCAGCCAGTGGCCTGAGGTTGGTTTTGACATGCGTATAAAGCAAGTTGCTGAATTGCTTGGCTTGATTGCGCAATTGGCCTTGCAGTTGTGTCAAAATCAGTTCGCACACGGTAGCAACCTAAATCATCAATGAAACTAGAAGTCGTTAAAGACTCTACCTTAGCCGGAAATACCATAGGTTTGGGTTGATGTGGCAAAGGTTTGGCTTTAAAAGGCGTACCACGTTCGATAAATTGGGCTTTACAACTATAGCGTGTTAAACCTTGGTGACTATTTTCGTCATTAGGTTGTTCACTGCTGTGATACACGCTAACACACAGTAAATCAGCACTACTGCCGGTGCCGGTTTGGTCGTCAATTGCAACTGAGCTACCCGCAAATAAATCACATACATTACCCACTAGCTGCGTTGTTTTATTAAGAGAGGCTAACGCGTTACTGAAATCTTGCGCTTGTAATGAGGCGGCACTGGGTGTTGATGCGCATGGTTCAAAGTAAGATTGACTGTTACTTGCGACCTTTAAATATTGTCCATGGGCCACGCAGTCAGTGCGATCATTGTAAATAGAGTGATGTACTTGGCTGTTAAAAAAGCCAACATAAGCGGTATTTTCATCGTTATTCATACCGGCTGAGTTTTTGACTGATACAACACCGCGCTGCAAATATGGGCTGTTTAAGTTACTATCACTGATCACTAACAGTTCAACGTTATTTTTTGTTTCAAACCAAATAAACAAGCCAAATTGGGTTAGTAAGCGTTGTAGAAAATGCCAGTTGGTTTCCATTGCTTGCACACACTGTGGAAGCGCTGGCAGTGATGATCCGACACGAAAATCAATTTGCCCTGGTGAATAGCCAGCTTGGCCTGCTAAATAAAAAATAACATCTTTTAAATTAACGCCAATAAAAACCTTACTGTTTGTAATGTTTTTTAATGTGCTCAATCTATCTTTAATAACTATTTTATATCGATATTTACCTTTGAATGTACCTAAATTGTCACACTCAAAAATGATCCCTGCTAGGTGGCGAAAAAAATTATCTTTATTAACGAATGTAATTAATGCGCTTTGTAAAAGCAGATGCTCTAAAAGAATTTGCTGGCTGGATTCACCAGTGAGAATAAACTCAAACCCTTGATTTAATTTCTCAATTCCATCTACCTGAGTGACATTTAGGGTTATGTTATTTACATCAATTAATAGTCGAGAATTAGACACATCCTTGTCCTTTTTTAACTAAGTCTTGTAGCAAGAAAGGGGAAAATACACACTTATTAATCAATATTCAATAGAATAATTGTAATCGTAATAATTACGTCATAATTTTGTTCATAATGCAGCTTGGTCTAAATTAATACATTGTTATTAGTTTTTATATTAAATTGAAATTAGTTTTATTTTTGAGCTGTATTGAGTTGACTTTTTTCAAAGGATGTTTGTATTATGCCCCCGTTTTAAGGACTAATGTACCAAAAGTATGACATGACTTTGTACTTTTTTTGGTTAATCAAGGATGATTTTATGGATAAAAAATTATTTATAAATCAAGTCGATAGCTTTTATTTTTTGGCTTGGTCTCTTACTAAAAGTATCTCTTCCTTACTTGATCAGACCGGTATTCCAGCACATCGAGTGTTTTCAGCGTCGGTGATCGATCAGTTTTTCTTTTTCCTGAATAGTCCACCTAAAAATGAAGGTAAAATCATTTTAATTAAAGAAGATATAAGCGCTTATATTGATGAGTTGATTGTTCTAAATACAAAAATAATCTCTTCTGTAGATGATGTGGTTATTAAGTCTCTTGCTGTTGATAACCAAGAAAATAGACGTTCAGGTATTTTTACGAAAATATTCAATAGTCATAAATGGTCCGATTGCGCATCAGTGCGATTTAATCGAGTAATCTGTCCTGTTTACGAAGAAGTTCTTTGTAAAAATTAATTAATCTAATAAATCAATGGGGTTTTGAATGCGTTTTGCAATTAAAAAAGCAGTGCTAATTACTTTGTTTATGTCTTTAACAGCATGTATGAGCACAAATGTAGAGCTAGATATCACTGCGACAGATAATCTTAATTTGAACCAATTTGATGAAGCTCTGCCTGTGGTACTAAGAGTGTATCAACTTTCAGACATACAGAGTTTTAAAACGGCGACGTTTGAAGATTTGTGGAAATCAGATAAGTCAGTTTTATCAAATACGTTGATCACCGTAGAAGAAAAAACAATTAACCCCGCTGAGAAAACAAAAATAGAATTTGAACAAGCAGAAAATGCGCGTTTTGTTGCCATTGTAGCCCTTTTTAGAGATCGCCAAGGTGATAAATGGAAAACGTTTTATCCTCTCGGTGACGGGCCAGTTAAATTATCTACATCGTTAGATGTATTGATTACAAATAACGAAGTTCAATTACCAGATGAAGACGAGGCTGAGTAATGAATGTTAAAGGGCCAATGAAACCTGTATGGGCTGAAGGCGTGTTGCTAGCACAGCAGCATTTTCAGTTGTTTGATGACTACCATGAGCAAAATCAGATTGTTAGACAAGGCTTGATTTCGCCATTGGCCTTTGGTTTGCACCACCTTACTATTGATGAATCCGCTCTCGCTCGCGGTATTTTAAAAGTGATCAGCTTTAAAGCGATTCTTGAAAATGGACGTTTACTTGAGTTTGATCGTCAACATCACGAAGAACTAAAGCTTGAGTTAGCTGCCGATACAGATGAAGTCACTGTGTATCTAGCGATTGCAGCAAATAAAGTTGTGAGCGACATTGAAGGCTATGCAACTAGCGGTCAACTCAGTGCCTATCAAGCAGATTACATTGAGTTTAGTGATCACCACGATGCAGCAAGAAACCGTGAAGTGCTAATTGCACAACCTAATTATATTTTGCTGACAGATAACGATGTAAAAACGTATTTTGATACGCTTGCTTGTATCAAAATTATGCGTGCTGAAGACGGCTCGTTTAAAGTCAGCAAAGAGTTTGTGCCGCCATTATTAACGATACAGGCCTCGTTTTATTTAACCGAGTTGCTTAATAGAACGGCGAATTTGGTAAATGCAAAAGTGAACGTATTGCTTGGCCGTAGAAAGAACTTTGGTTCAGTTACTGATTTTGGACCTAACGAAATGAATAGCTTTCTGTTGTTAAATGCAATGGCACCATCTGCAAAACGTTTAGACCATTTAAAAAGTTTGCAACTTGTTCATCCAGAGCGATTATATTGCGAGCTTGTTGACTTAATTAGCTCTGTGTCGATGTTCGAGCACAGTGATTTAGTGAGTCAAATCCCGCCTTATCAGCATAAGCAATTGACTCATGTCTTTGGCACCCTAGATATTTTATTAAGTAAATTACTTGAAGGTGTTGTTCCTAAGAAAATGGCAGGTCTTAAACTTGAGAAAGTATCGAACGCCATTTATCAGGTTGCCACCATTGATTCAGCCATTTTTGATAATAACGACTTCTACTTGGCCGTTTACTTTGAATCTGAAGATACCAAGTGGATTGATACGTTTAGTGATCAGGTCAAAGTTGGCGCCACAGAAAAGCTCGAAATTATGATTGCATCGGCTCTTGCGGGCGTGCAGTTAACACATTGTCAGCGACCACCTAATAAACTAGCTATCAAAAGTGGCTATGAATACTTCCGTTTAGAGGCTCATGGTTTTATTTGGCAGCAAATTATTGAAGAGCAATCGCTTAGTTTATTTATTCCATTTGGCTTACAAGCGGCGCAAGTCGAAATCGTTACAGTGGCAAGAAATTAGGACGCAAGACAATGCAAGAAGAAAAAAACGAACTTGATTTAATCGCCTGTATTGCGCCAGTGATAAACGCGCTTGCGCCTTTAAAGTTAAAGCAATCGACAGATCTTGAACTAAACGATTTTCGAGAGCAGTTACTTACGAGTTTTGATGAGTTTGAACGTAATTGTTATACCCAGCAAGTAACAACCAGTGTTATGCAGGAAGTTAAGTTTGCCCTGACTGCAATGTGTGATGAATTTGTAATGAGCTCTGGCGCGCATTTTCGAATGGATTGGATGTCGAGACCCTTACAGCTTGAGTTTTTTGGTAATAATCGAGCGGGTGAAGAGTTTTTTGAGCGATTAGCAAAACTTCGTACCGGAGGTGAGCCAAAGTTTGCAGCATTAGAAGTGTATTACATTTGTTTGCAACTTGGCTTTGAGGGTATCTACAAAGTGAAAGGAATTGAGCAACTTAAAGCCTTAATTGTTGATGTTCGTGCGCAAATAGAAGATGTACGCGGTACTCCACGAGGGCAACTATCTGATAATGGCGCGCCACTTGAAGGGTTTGCAATGAAGGTAGGCCGAAACATTCCTTATTGGGTGATTTTATCAATTTGCTTGGCATCGATTGTTTCACTTTTTGCTGGTTTTCATTTTGTTATTAACAAGCAAGCAACTCAGAGCAGCCAACGTATAGATAATCAAGTAGAAGTACTTACGCAATTAAGTAAAACCAACGAGACTCGATAGGAAAAGTAATGCAAGGAAGAGTGAACAAAAGCGGCCTAGTGCACTTTTTACTGGGCTTAGTGTCATCAAGAGCAACAGGGCAGTTAATTGGCTTAATTGCAGTGCTCAGTATTATTTGGTTTGCTGGCCGAATCGTTGGTTTAGACACGACAGATAAAAAGCTTATCGCGATGGCTGCGGTAACAGCTGTTTTTATCATCTTTATTTTTATCCGTTGGTTATGGACAAAGCGATCAGGTGATAAGCTAGCCTCTGAACTTGCGAGCCATAATGCGGGTTCAAGTGCTGAACTTGATGAAATAAAAGAAAAAATGCAAGAAGCACTAAGTTCGTTAAAAGCTTCCCATCTTGGCGCAGGATACCGTGGTAATACAGCTTTGTATGCACTACCTTGGTATATGATTATTGGTCCTTCAGCAACCGGTAAAAGTACATTATTTGCGAACTCTGGTTTGCATTTTCCATATTCAAACTCAAATGAATTACACATCCAAGGCTTTGGTGGCACGCGTAACTGTGATTGGTGGTTTTCAGACCAAGCAATTCTGATCGACACCGCAGGGCGTTACACAACAGAACAATCTGAAAACAAAGAGTGGTTATCTTTTTTAAGCTTGCTCAAAAAATATCGTCCTAAACTGCCTATTAATGGTGTGATGGTCGCGATTAGTGTTGCAGATGTTTTAACATCAGACAGTGAAGAAATTCGTCAACACGTAAAACTAGTTCGTGAGCGTATTGAAGAACTTATTACTCAACTTGGGGTGATCTTCCCAGTTTATATAACCTTTACCAAAACAGACTTGATCAGCGGCTTTGAGCCATTTTTTAATGACTTAACAGAAAAAGAACGTGAGCAAGTGTTTGGTGCTTATTTGCTAGATATTAGCGAAGATCAACAAAATGATCCGGCTGAAATGTTTGAAGTGCGCATGGAGGAGTTATACCAACGCCTTTGTGAGCAACGTTTGAGCAAGGTTGCTCGCGAACGTAATGAGCACCGTAAGCAGCTAATTTTAGATTTCCCGAATCAATTTAAGTCAGCATCAACAAAGTTGACTGAGTTTGTAAACTTGTTATTTAAAGCCAACCCGTATCAAGAGGTTCCATGGTTTGCTGGTGTATATTTTACCTCAGGCACGCAAGAGGGCACACCGATTGAACGTATTACGAATGGAGTAAGGGATCAATTTGGTGCTGTCGTTGTTGAGCAAAAACAAGAAAGCATTACGCAAAGCTACTTTATCAACCGTGTTTTTAATGATGTGATCTTCAAGTTGCAAGACCTAACTCGTGGTAACCGCAAAAAGCGCTTGGTTGGCCGCTGGTTAAAGGGTTTAACAGTGACTTCAGGTTTGGCAAGTATTGCCGCCGTGACAGCATTACTCATTACTTCTTATACCAGTAATCAGCTATTGTTGAATCAAGGTGAAGCCCGTGTCAAAGCGATTGTAGAAGCGAATGTAAATAAAGCAAAAGACGAGCAAAAACTTGCAGCCACGCTTGATTTATTTGAACACTATCAATCGCTTAATAATTATGAAGAGCAGTTGCCATGGTATTTCATTTTTGGCATTTATGAGGGTGACGAAACCCTAACTAGCGTTTCGCAGGTTTTGTTTAATCAATTAAATCAGTTGATCACTCTTCCTGCAGAAAAGCAAACACTTGCGCAGCTCAAAGAGTTTGAGGCTATTTGGTCAGCAGATGATGCCGATGCTCGCGCAGCAAGTCGTCAGGCATATTACGATGCTTTGAAATTACACCTAATGTTAAGTGCTCACCCTGAACACAAAGACGATGAGTTTGCCAAGCAGCAGTTACTTAGTTTTATTAGCCAGCACTTTAACATTGAGATTGATGCTCAAGCTGATTCACCGATCACCTCACAATTAAACGATTTAGTTGATTTATATTTAGCGAACATAAGCACAGATCTAGAGAACCCAGGTGAAATTTTATTTTGGCAAAATAATGAAACGGCTGTACTGAATGCAAGAAATAGCCTGAACACACAACCAGAAGCCGAACCTCTATATCAACAAATTATTAGTAGCTTTGCTGAGCGTAAAAAAGCCATTCAGCTTAAACAGTTTATGGCTGCGAAAAATCGCGATGTACTGAAAAGCAACTTTAGCATTCCTTATGTCTATACCAATGCCGGTTGGCAAGAGTATGTTTATCCAGAAATTAAACGTATTTCTCGACTGGTATTCTCTGGTGATTGGGTAATGGGCACAAGTAATGAAAGCGGTCAAAATGCGGTTGATGAAGCGCAAGCTGATGCACTGGCAAAAGCAATGCGTAGTTATTACTTTAAAGACTATGGCAATACATGGTTCGCGTTTTTGAACAGTATAAAAGTGCCTACTTTTAGAGATTTAAATGATGCCAGTATTAATTTTGCTCGCCTTTCGTCTACTGATGGACCACTCATTGATCTGATGACGTTGGTGAATGACAACATCGTTGTTGCAGATAAACCATCTGCGGTTAGTGCAAACAACGACAAAATAGCGACCATTCTTTCTGGTGCAACAGATACTGCGGCTAAAAAAGTGGCCAAAGGAAAGCTAGCAAAGCAAGTTGCAGAGCGCCCTGATTTTTCTCAAGTTAGTACTGTTAGAGCCCCTGAACTTGAAACGCGTTTTGCTGACTTGCGTCGCTTCTCGCAGCATGATGAAGATAAGCAGATGTCTGATTATATGAGTCAGTACATTAGTTCTTTGAGCAGCATTCACTCAGATATAAAAGCGATGGCTGCTAGCAATGAAGATGATGCGCAAGCAATGGTGTTTGTACAAGACTTATTGTCTGGAAATAGCCAAGATAATGCATTGCAATCGTCTTGGATCATTATAGAAAGCCAAACTCGAGCGCTAGACCCAGAAACAAAAGACACGCTTGACGTGCTATTTAAAGCCCCATTGCAGTCAGGTATTGCAAGTATCATGGCAAAAGCACGTAGCCAGTTAAATGAAGAGTGGGAAAACCAGGTTTATACCATGTATAGCAACAGCATTGCTGGCAAGTACCCATTCAATTTGACTGGCCCTGATGCTGCTATTGCCGATGTTTCTGAGTTCTTAAATAGTGAAACTGGGGTGCTTTGGAACTTTATTAATAGCCAACTTAAACCATTCATGAAAGTACGCCGAGGTGTATGGGAAGAAAAGCAATGGAACGGTGTGGGGATTGGTTTTAATCAAGAGCTATTAGACGGTTTAACAAAAGCAAATAAAGTAACACGCTCTTTATTCTTGAACGGCTCAGACGCGGCTGGTTTTAACTTCCAAATGATGCCTGTACCACAAAAAGGCATTCGCGAAACGTATTTAGGTTTCTCTGAGCAAGGTTATCGCTATAGAAATGAACCGGAAGAGTGGCGTAATTTCTCATGGCCAGGAAGAGGCGCAGCAGAAAAAGCTATTTTGTATGGTTTAGATAACGCCGGACGAAGAGTCACTATTGAGCAAGATGGTCCATGGGCTTTATTAAAAGTACTTAACGAAGCAAATGTGAAATGGATTAAGGGTACAGAGTTTCTTGCTACCTGGGAATTAGTTGATAAATCAGAGCAAAGTTTAACAGTCCAGTTCTCATTAAAGTCTGGTCGCAATAGCGGTATTTTTTCAAAGTACATGTTGACCTCTTTTGCATTGCCTAATTCGTTGTTTGCACCTAAGCCACAACTTGCGCAAGCAAGCAGAGCCTCGGTTCAATAGGGGCAGGTATGTTTAATTTGTTCACCAAGAAAAAGTCGCCAACGCTGGTTAAGCAGTTTACCTACGGGTACATGGGTAAAACACCTGTTAGGCCTGACTTTGTAAAGTTAAATATATCTTCTAGGGAATCAGTAGCACTAGACCATTGGTTGCAAGAAGGTTTCGCGCATATAAACCGTGGTGTTATTGGCGGTAAAACAACTGCATTAAATGGAGTTTCTTCGTTATTTTTTGTATCTGGTAACAGTGACGACAGCAGTTTGTTTGGTGTTTTACAGCCAAGCACTGATAGCAGTGGTCGTTTTTACCCGTTTAGTTCGTTTATTCATAGCGGACTTGAGACTTACAAACGTCACCCTGCTTTTCTATTTTTATATGCAAGCCATGTCATTGAGCATCTATTAGGGGTTAATCAGCGCATCGTTGAAGCACATTCAATTGATGCGATGGCTGAGCAAGCTAAATCGTATAGTAAAGTGGCCGATGCATTAAAGCAGCAGCCAAATCTAAATCAAGAGCTTGATAAATTACGCAGTATTCCGATGAGTGTGGTTTGGCAGCATTTAGGGATCAAAGACATTCATCACCGAGCTGTTTTAATTGAAGAGCTTTCAGCGGTATTAAAGTCGATTGCGAATAGAGGTTGCCTACGTACACAGTTTGGTATTCGACTACCTATGCCACACTTTAGTCACGAAAGTGCCCTGGTTGCAGGTTTTTGGCTACATTTAATTGCTTCGATCGTTGCCGATCATAATTGGCAACCTTGGTTCTTTTACCAGCTAGGAAATGAAAGTTCGCAACCGAGCCTAACGGTGTTTTGTCGCCCTGTGCCGGCATCTTATTTTGGTTCAGTGTGGCTTGCTGAGAATAAGTCAAAAGACATTATTGATTTAGTAAACCTCTCACTAGACAAAGTGCCGAGCGAATACAGCCTTAATTTTGCTGATATGGACAATGTGAGTGTTTACGATGCGCTCAGAAGGTGGTGCAAAGCATGAGTGTAGTTAATCCGCATACCCATAACAGCTGGGAGCTGTGGCTTGAAGAGCTTCGTAAGCCACTTTCGGGGCTTGCGTGTGGTGAAGATCTAAAATACGAAGAAACCTTTAAAGCACTTAAAGCTTCATCATCAGGTGTGGGCGAAGTTGATTTTAAAGTCATGTTTATTCAAGCCACTGACCTTTTGCAAAACCAAAGTAAAGATTTACGTTTAGTGAGCTACTTGTGCCTCGCGGCTACCAGTGAGTTTGGCGTGGTGGGTTTAACCCATTCTTTAAAACTGTTTAATCAACTATTAAGTCAGTTTAGTGAACAGATTCATCCTTTAAAAGCACGTATGCGTTGTGCGGTTAACACGTGGTTTTTACAGCAGCAAGAACGCTTAAAAGGAATCGCCCAAGCTCAATCATCGAGCCCTGAGCAATGGGCTGAATTAGAGACTGTGTTAGCTGAATATAATCAGGTTTCAGTGCCTGTACTTGATGCTGAATCAGGGCCTTTATCAACTCTGAATGAGTGGGTTAGAGAACAAGTAATTCGCAATCCTGTTGCTAAGCCAGAGCCAGAAGTTAAAGCAGAGCCTAAAGCAAAAGAGACGACCGTAGTTAGCGAGCTAACGACTGAGCCCGTAGCGCTACAAGTTGTTCAGGCAAAACCAGTGACAACTGCACCTAAAGTGGCTGACATTGCCAGCGATAGTGCTTACCTAGCAGCAATTCGTGAGCTGCTTAATTTTGATAAAGAACAAAACAACATTGAACGGGTTTTAAAGCTCTCGCGTGCAGCACGTTGGTCTGGATTAGCGTTACCTGCCAATGAAAATGGCAAAACAAGACTGCCAGCGCCGCGTGCGGCTGCCTTCGCCCCCATTGAAAACGCACTGGCAACGGAACAAGCAGAGCAAGCATTGTTACTTGCTGAGGGTTTGTTTATGGAAGGTGCAATGCAGTTTAATTTGAATCTGCAAATGCTTACTTTGTCAGCGCTGAAACAGCTAAATAAAGCAAAATTAGTACAGTGGTTAGAGCAACAGCTAGTCTCTTTAGTCAGTCAATTTCCGTTATTAACCAATTTAAAATATGACGATGGTTCGGGGTTATGCAGCCCACAAAACAAAGAAGCGTTATTAGACATTGCCAATTCACATGCTTCGCAAAATGAAACAACTCAAGTGCAAGCAAATCCATTTGACGAGCATTACATAGCCTTAAGCGAGCAAGTTGCAAAAGGGCAGTTAAGTGCAGCACTTAGCTTGGTTGCACAATTAAGTACGCCAACTGGATTCGACCAAGCTCAAAGTCAATTGCTTAAAGCTAAGCTGCTACTTAAAGCAGAGCATTATGAGCACGCATTGGCAATTTTAACCGAATTACTCGAGCAAATTGAAACTTATCAATTAGCGAAGTGGCAACAACAGTTTTGCATGGAAGTATGGCGTTTCGCCAAGCAATGTTATGCCAATTTGTCTCAGACAGAGAGTGATGACATGAGTTTAGCTGCTAAGCAAATTAGTCAGCGAATGATGGTTACAAACCCGGCTCAAGCAATAGCCTGGGTGTAACACGCCTAATTGGAATTTAGTCGTTAGACAAACAAACTGCAAAGGAAGAAACATGACAGATACATTTCAAAAAGAGATCCCACGAGCTCGGATCAACATATCGTTAGAGCTTGATACTGATGGGGCATCACAAAAAAGCGAATTGCCTTTAAAAATGCTGGTTATTGGTGACTATTCTAATGGTCAGAATAGCCAAGAACTTGCTGAGCGCGAACGCGTGACGATCAATAAAAATAACATTGAGCAAGTGCTGAAAGATATCGCGCCAAAAGCGAACTTTCAGGTGGCAAATAAGATTAAAGGCGACGGTGATATCAATGTTAATTTGCAGTTTGATTCATTTAAATCGTTCGATCCAGAGCAGGTTGCTGCACAGGTGCCTGAATTAAACAAAATGATGGCAATGCGTAATTTATTACGTGACTTAAAATCAAACCTTCTTGATAACTCATCACTTAGAAAAGAGTTGGAACGTGTTTTACAAAACCAACCAGAACTTGATGAGCTAAAAGCCAAGCTAGATGAAATAGCACCGCTTGCTTCTGAAGATGAAAAACAACCTGTGACGGAATAAGGACGCCGCTATGTCAATGCAAGAACAATTAAATGTAGCTGCTCACACGGTAGAGCAAGCGCCATTATCAACTTATGAAAACCTATGTAGCATGGTTGATATTGCCCCTGTAGGCGATGAAATCAAACTAGATACATTTAGAGATGCAGGTAATCTAGCAGAAACACGTGCGAATGAGCGCCTTACTGCCGCTATTAATGTCTTTTTAGATATGGCAGGTATGAGTGGCGAAGAAGTAACACGCATCGATAAGCTATTGCTTGATGATTATATTGCAAAAGTAGACACCATTATTTCGCAGCAGTTGGATCAGATTTTACACCACCCTGATTTTCAGAAAGTAGAATCAGCGTGGCGTTCACTGCGTTATTTAATTAACCGCACGCCAAATAACGCGAATATCAAAATTGAAATGCTCGATGTTGATAAAGAAACATTGCGTGATGACTTTGAAGAAGCGCCAGATACCACACAATCAGCGTTATATAAGCATGTTTACACATCAGATTATGATACTCCTGGTGGCGAACCGGTATCGACTATGGTGTCTAACTTTGAGTTTGATTGCTCAGCGCCAGACGTTTCACTACTACAAGAAATCTCGCGCGTTTCGGCAGCGGCGCATTGTCCATTTATGGGCAGCGTAGGTCCTAAATTTTTCTTAAAAGAGTCATTAGACGAAGTATCTAAAATTCAAGATATTGGCTCTTATATGGAGCGTGCAGAATTCTTACGCTGGAAAAACTTCCGCGAGTCAGAAGACTCTCGTTATATTGGTCTTGCTTTCCCGCGTTTCTTACTACGTTTACCGTATGGTGAAACAAACCCAATTCGTAACTTTAACTACCAAGAAGATGTGAACAGTCAGTACCACGAGCGCTATTTATGGGGTAATGCAACATTTGCATTTGCTGCCAACATTATTCGTAGCTTCCATGATAATGGCTGGTCTGTGAATATTCGTGGCCCGCAATCAGGTGGTAAAGTTGAAAATCTACCATTGCACTCATTTGAAGCAGGTAAAGGCTCTGAAACTAAAATCCCTACAGAAGTGCTTATCTCAGAGACCAAAGAGCTTGAGTTTGCTAACCAAGGCTTTATTCCTCTTAGCTATTACAAAAACTCTGACTTTGCGTGTTTTTTCTCGGCAAATAGTGCCCAGAAGCCGCAAGTACTTGAAACAGCTGAAGCAACTGCAAACGCCCGTATTAACTCGCGTTTACCTTATATCTTCTTAGTATCGCGTATTGCTCACTACTTAAAAGTATTGCAGCGTGAAAATATTGGTTCGAGCAAACCTCGTCATGAGCTAGAGCAGCAGTTAAACGATTGGTTAGGTGCGTTAGTAACGAAGATGAATAACCCAGATGAGTCGTTAATTGCAACACACCCGCTCAAAGACGCAAAAGTAACGGTATCTGAGATCCCAGGTAACCCAGGTTATTACCGCGTGAGCACTTACATTGTGCCGCACTTCCAAGTTGAAGGTATTGATGTTCGCCTTGCGCTTGTTGGGCAAATGCCTGGCGAAAAATGAACTGCCAAGCCGCCGATGAAACGGATTTAAGCAGGCTGTGTAAAGACGTCAATTTGGTGAGTAGCTGGTTGGTGTAAAAGAATGGCCCCAAGTTGGTTGCAGCCAACTTGGGACATGTTCCCCAGTGGCATGAAGCATCGGGCTTTTTGGGGGGCATAAACAAGGTTGTTTATGCCTATGCCATTAAACAGGAAACAATTCATTCTAAAAGGAGAATAATGAAATGGCAATTCCAGCGTATATGTGGTTAAAGGATGACCAAGGTAATGACATCAAAGGTTCTGTAACTGTTGCAGAGCGCGAAGGTTCAATTGAGATCCTACACTTTGATCATGAACTTCGCATTCCTACAGATAACGACACTGGCGAATTAACAGGTACTCGTAAGCACGAACCTTTTGTTATTACAAAAGCGGTTGATGCAGCAACACCATACCTGTACAAAGCGTGCTCAAACGGTCAAACACTTAAGCAACTTGAGCTTAAATGGTACCGTATTGATGACACAGGGACCGA
This sequence comes from Pseudoalteromonas sp. S1650, assembly GCF_005887195.1. NCBI lineage: Bacteria > Pseudomonadati > Pseudomonadota > Gammaproteobacteria > Alteromonadales > Pseudoalteromonadaceae > Pseudoalteromonas > Pseudoalteromonas sp. S1650. The sequence goes on from NZ_PNDF01000059.1 coordinate 29,641, forward strand.
GCGTGAATATTTCTGCCACAAGTTGGAAGATGTAAAAATCACCTCAATTCTACCAACAATGCATAACGTAAAAGACTTAGACAAGGAGCGTTACCCGCACCTTGAAACTGTTAGCCTACGTTATAAGCGCATTACGTGGACTTACCTTGATGGCAACATCGAGTTCTCTGACTCTTGGACTGAAGGTCGATAAGTCAGCAAAATTAAAGGATATGCGAAAGCATATCCTTTTCTTAGAGGTAAGTTTATGGCGTTATTCGATTTTTTAACTCAACCAGTCACACGAAATGGTCATCAAGGTTTTCAAACTGATGAGCAAAACAGTGTCTGCAAACATCTAAATGAATTACTTAATGCGCGTCGTGGCGTGTTAAAACATTTGGCCGATTATGGGTTGCCTGATGTCGAAGATATCTACGAGGGCCTTCCGTACTCACAGCACACCTTGGCGTTTGAAGTTAAAAAATTGATAGAAAAATACGAGCCAAGGGTTCGCTATGCCAATGTCATTCCTATGGAAATTCGTGAAGAAAATTGCGTGATTAGGCTTGATATACAAGCATTTTTAACCTCAGGACAATGTATCAAACTTAACACCCGATTTGAGTCGGGTGGTAAAGCCGATGTGGCAGAGCATGCCAAGCAGTTTGATTAATTCAGCGTAAAAGGATAGTTCAATGCAACAGTATTTTGATGCACAAATGCGCTTATTAACCCAAGCCGGCAAACAGTTTGCTCAGCATTACCCTGAGCACGCAGGCATGTTAAATATCGATGCGCTAAAAGATCGTGACCCCCATATTGAACGACTACTAGAAGGTGTTGCCTATTTAACTGCGCATACGCAAAAGCGTTTAGATGAGTCTGTTCCTGAGGTATCAGAGCAAGTGTTGCGTCAGCTATGCCCTATATTATTGAGCTATTACCCATCAAGCACGGTTGTAAAGTTTAGCCCTAAGTTGGCAATGCAAAAATCACATCTTATTGAAAAAGGGCTGACGCTAAGCGCTGATAAGTCAGTGGTTGATAAAAAACATATCACCTTTACAACAACGCACGACCTACAAGTTAGTCCCCTTGATGTTGAGCATGTGCGTTATCAAGAGTCGCATTTAGGATCTGAGCTACGTATTGGCCTACGCTTTGTTTGCCAAGGTGAGCGCAAAAATTACGACCTTGCAAATTTACAGTTTTACTTACGTGGTGACACGCCTTTATGTAGTTCTTTGTTTAAGCTTTTAAAAACAGCAGAGCAGTATACTGAGCTTGATTTTGGCCCCTCGCATTTTGAACATAATAAAAAGTTAAAAGTAAAAGGTTGTAGTGCTACTTATTTAGATATAGATGGCGCCTTATTACCGCATGCAGAACAAAGCCATCCGGGCTATGCGCTGCTGTTAGACTACTTTAACGCGAAAGACCGTTTTTACTTTATGCGCTTTGATGGTTTAAAAGATCTGACCTTACCTGAGCATATCGATCGATTTGAGCTAGTGTTTAGAGGCAGTAGTAAATTACCACCGGGTCATCAATTAAGCCGCGATAATATTTTACTCAATTGCGTGCCAGCTATTAATTTGTTTGCACAACCTGCAGAGCCAATACGCATAGAGTCAAACCGCACTGATTACATGATCACCGCTGATCAAAACAGAACAGATCATATCTTCAGTTACACCGTTAATGAGGTTAAAGGACGCAACTCATTAAGTGGCAAATCGTATGATTATACCCCCAGATATCAAAGCGTGTTTGAAGACGAAAAGAAACTGTTTACCGTTTTAACGAAAGATGTAGGCGGGGCTGCGCCGTGCCACTATTTACAGCTGCCATTTAACCTTGAAGAAGAAAAAGAAACCTTATCGGTTGATTTAACCGTTTTTAATGCTGGTTGGCCAAGGCAGTTACTCCAAGAGGGCGATTTAAACATTGGCGGCCCAGATATGCCAAGCATTGCCAATGTAGAAAATGTAATTCGCCCGACTAACTATTTGCCATGCCCTGAACAACCAAAGCATTGGCAGTTGATAAGCCTATTAAATGTGAAGTTTTCACAGATTACACAAGTCACCGAATTAAAACGCTTGCTGGTATTATTTGATTGGTCACAAAAAGCTGAAAACCGATTACGTATTGATAGCATTCAAAAAATTACCGCAACACCGATTAGTCAAATTAAGCGTGGCATTTTTATTAAAGGTGTTGATGTACTGATTGATATTGATGAAAGCAAATTTGTTTGTGATGCCGACTTATACCACTTTTGCAATATGCTGCATCAATTCTTTTTAATGTATGCGCCAATTAACGAAAGCGTGCAAACCCGAGTCAATGCGATTCCGAGTTATAAAACCCACTGCTGGGAAATTGAACCGGGCAAGAGTTATCAGTTATGAATATGCACGAGTCAATAAATCACCCTGTTTGGGCAAAGTTACCTGAACCAATAGAAAAGCTGATTGCAGCTCCTTGGCAGTTTAATTTGTTTAAGGCGATGAGCCTAATTGAAAAACATTGGGCAACCCCTTTAGAACTTGAAAAAGGGATTAGCGAGCGAGTTATCTTTAAGCCTTATAAAGAACTTGGCTTTCCTGCCACTGATGTACGTAGCTGCGAATTAGATAACCTTGGTCGTGGCCGATTAAGCTTATCGACATCATTTTTAGGCTTGTATGGTGTAGATGCACCTATGCCACATTATTTACTCGAGCAGGCGGCAAGTGATCAAGAAAGTGGGGGCCGAGTAAGGCGGTTTTTAGACATGTTTAATCATGTGCTTTATTGCCAATTGTTTCAAGCATGGAAAAAGTCGCACATCAATGTTGAAGGCCGTGGTGCAGAGCAATTCGATCATTTAATCGAAGCCATCTTATCAACCAAAACTGAGCAGAAAGTTCAGTGCGGTATCGCCAGTTTAAAACAAACCAGCGCTGCGGGTTTAGCGCAATTACTTCGCCACTCACTAGAGGTTGAGCAACTGACTGTGGATGACACCCGAGCAAATTGGCAACAAATCGACTCGCCAAGTTCATTTGGTCAAGATCAACAGATGGTGTTAGGCGAGTCAGCGGTTCTTGGTGAGCGCGTATTAGTCAGTGGTAGCGTACTGACCATAGTGATTGGTCCTGTGGACTCTGACACCGCGATAGCGCTTAATCCTCAGCACTCACAAGGCAAAAAAATGGCTGCCATGTTAAGCACTCATTTACCTAGTAATGTGCAATGGATTTGTCAAATTAAGGTGGCTAATCAAGCAGTAACAGAGCAAGCCTTAGGGCAAAACGATTTGCTACTCGGTCACAACTCTTATTTAGGCTGCGCTGAAGCAAATATCAGCGTGCACAGTTACACACATCAACAATATCAACATTAAAAGTAATCAGGATTTAAGGAAAACAACATGGATGCAAAAGGCATAAAGCAGCTTATCGACAAACTAAATGGCCATACTGCAACAGCACTTGAGTCAGCGGCAGGGTTTGCAAGCAGTCGTAGTCACTATGAAGTGTTACCTGAACATTTATTAATTAAGTTGATGGAAGAAGGTAGTAACGGCGATTTAGAGCATATTTTTCACTTTTTTAATATTAATCAAGACGCAGTGTGGCATGAGCTGCTCGACTTTTTAAACCGCCAACCTGCGGGTAACCAGAGTAAGCCGGTTTTTTCTCGTCGACTTTATGAGTGGCTTGAGCGAGCTTGGTTAAGTGCAAATGTACAGCACAAAAGTGACTGGATCACCGGCGCTGCGTTGATTGATGCCTTAACTGAGTTATTGCCATACAGCCCTGTACTGCAATTGCCTGCGTTACTTGAAAAAATTGACGCCCGTTTTATGGCTGAAAACCTCGATAAGCTTTGCCAAAACTCAAGTGAGCGATTAAATCCACAGGCAAAACAAAGTGCTCAGCATACTGCTGCTGATCAGCAAAGTGGTCAAGGTGGTGCCCTTGATGAGTATTGTGAAGACCTTACCGAGAAAGCGAAACAAGGCAAAATTGACCCAGTGCTTGGGCGCAATGACGAAATTCGCATGATGGTTGATGTGCTTTGCCGTCGTCGTAAAAACAATCCAATTTTAGTGGGTGAGCCAGGGGTAGGTAAAACTGCGGTAGTTGAAGGATTTGCTCAGCGTATTGTTGATGGTCAGGTTCCTGATGATCTTAAAGGTGTACGATTACTGGTGTTAGATATGGGCCTATTGCAAGCAGGTGCAGGGGTTAAAGGTGAATTTGAACGCCGTTTAAAAACAGTGATCGATGAAGTAAAAAACTCAACCACCCCTATCATCATGTTTATTGATGAAGCCCACACATTAATTGGTGCTGGTGGCGATGCTGGTATGAGTGATGCGGCTAACTTGCTCAAGCCTGCGCTTGCCCGAGGTGAGTTACGCACAGTCGCTGCAACCACTTGGAGTGAATACAAAAAATACTTTGAGCGAGATGCTGCACTTGAGCGCCGTTTTCAACTTATTAAAGTAGATGAGCCAACGGAGCAAGCAGCTCAGCTAATGTTAGCGGGTTTGAAAGATAAGTATCAACAACATCACAACATTCAAATAACTGATGATGCTATAGAAGCTGCAGTGGTCTTGTCGTCACGTTATATCACGGGTCGTCAACTACCAGATAAAGCCATTGATGTGCTAGATACCGCTGCGGCAAGAGTTCGAATGTCGTTTGCGACCGATCCTGCAGCCATTGAAGCTGAGCGTGAGCACATTAATTACCTTGAAACACGTATCCAAAGCATTGCAGCAGAAAGCGAGCAAGGTTTGGCGGTTGATATGGATAAATTGCTGCACCTACAACAAGAACTAAATGCAGCGCAGAGTAACTTAGCAACATTGACGAGTGCGCGTGAGTCACAAATTTCGACATTAGGCCAAATCAATGAGTTTAAGCAAGCTAATTCGCAAAATGAATTAGATAGCTCTGTGTTACTTAACTTACGACAAACACTAAAAGAGCAGAACACCCAAGATAATGGCCTTTACAGTGAAGTTGATGCCGATGCCGTCGCGCAAATTATTTCGCAGTGGACAGGCGTACCTGTTGGCGCGATGGTGAAAGACCAAATAAGCAATTTGATTACCCTTGAAAAAGCCATAAGCCAAGAAGTGATCGGTCAGCAGTCAGGCATTGCGAAAATTGCCCAAACATTGCGTGTAAGTAAGGCAGGTATAAGCAATGAGTATGGACCGCTTGGCGTGTTTTTATTAGCTGGCCCTTCTGGGGTGGGTAAAACCGAAACAGCACGATGTTTAGCTAAGCAACTATTTGGTGGTGAAAAGTTTTTAACCACCATAAACATGAGCGAGTATCAAGAAGCGCATACAGTATCGCAGCTTAAGGGTTCGCCACCGGGATACGTTGGCTACGGCGAAGGCGGGGTATTAACAGAGGCTGTTAGGCAGCGTCCGTACTCGGTAATTTTACTCGATGAAGTAGAAAAAGCGCATAAAGATGTACTAAACATGTTCTATCAAGTTTTTGAGCGTGGCAGTATGCGCGATGGCGAAGGTCGCGAAATCGATTTTAAAAATACCGTGATCATCATGACCTCAAACTTAGGATCTGCTGAGCTTATTGATGCTTGCACGCCACCTAATGTCATTGATTTAACTGAACCGACTGACGATGAACATGCCGACATTGAGAATCAAGACCAAATCAATGCAGCATTGAATAATGAACAAGCCCCTTTAAATGAAGACGGCAGCCCATGGCAAGTTCCTTCAATTACAGCACTAACAGAGCTAATTAAGCCGCAGTTACTACAATTTTTTGCCCCAGCACTGTTAGCGCGTATGCAAGTTATTCCTTATTTAGCGCTCGATAAAGAGGCACTGCAATCTATTGTCAGTTTAAAACTAGACGGTATTGCCAAGCGGTTAGCGAATAATCACAAAATGCAGCTACGTGTTGATGAAACCGTACTTAACAAACTGACCGAACAGTGCCAGTTATCAGACAGTGGTGCGCGCATGGTAAATGCGGTGATAGAGCAGCAAATATTGCCAGGCATTGCTAAATCAATTTTAGAGTTTATGGCAGAGGATGACATGCCAGATATTCTCACTCTAGCTGTTGATGAGAATGATGAAATTACCGCAACCTTTGCGGACCAAGCATAAAGGATTTGAACAATGGGATTCATGGATAGCCTTAATGAACTAAAAGCCAACACCAGTCATTTTAGTGTCAGCGTGCAAGGGTTACCGGATGGCATGGTTTCGGTGACCGATTTTGAATCAAGCAATGACAGCCTATGTGAAGACTTTGCTTTTTCTATTCAAGTGTTAAGTCAAGAGCACCTCAGTGCCGAGATGCTGTTAGGTAAAGATGCCAAGCTCAATTTAGTGTGGTCAATGAGCGACCGCACGATTTCTGGGATCATCAGTGCTTTTACTGCTCATGGGCAAAGCCATCAGGGTTATCACTATACGCTGACCATGAGTTCTTATTTAACCTTGTTGAAGCACCAACACTCTAACCGTGTTTTCACCATGATGGATCCAGCAGCCATAGTAAAAAGCGTATTTACTAAAGCTGGTTTTCCAATGCAAAAGTTTAGTATTCAAGCGTCGGGCCCAACCCTTGAAATGACGGTTCAATACAACGAAACAGACTATGAGTTTGTTACACGTTTGATGCGTAAGTATGGCTTTGTGTATGGTTTTGTAGAGCAAACAGGGGGTGATTGCACCTTCAAAGTATGTAATAGCAGTAAAGACTTTTCGTCCTTGTGTGATGATGTAAGCCTGAGCTATGTGCCGCCATCAGGGCAAGTTCGAAATAGCGAAACCATTTTTGCAATAAGCCGTAAAGCACAGTTGCATCCACAAAGTGTGTCGCTTAATGATTACAACTACAAAGCCCAAGGTAACTTAAATGTGTCGACCGCAAATAATACCAGTTACCCAGGGTTTGGTGATGATAGTCATTATGCAGATAACTTTCCTAATGCCAATATAGGTAATTCGCTGGCTAAAGTACGCCAACAAGCCTTTGATTGTCAGCGTGAACAATTAATTATTGATACTGATTGCCGTGCCTTAAGACCCGGTATGTTGTTGACAGTGTATGACCACCCTGATCATAAAGGACTGTATTTAATTACGCGTGTTGATCACAAAGGCAGTCAATCTGCAGCAGTAGAGTATGGATCGCAAGTTAAAGGGTTAACCTATAAAAACCAAGCCTATTTATTGCCTGCATCCGTTGAGTTTAGAGCAGAGCTGTCTCCTGCACGTCGTGTATTTGCAACATTTAATGCCACCATTGAGCAAGAGGTTGACGACGATGGCAATTACTTAGTGCGCTTACCGTTTAACCAAGACGGTGAAGGCCAAGAAAGCCGCCCAACGCGCTTACTACAGCAGTATGGTGGCAGTGGTCATGGTATGCATTTTCCGTTAACGACAGGCACCGAAGTGTTAGTAACCGGTGAAAATGGCGACCTAGATAGGCCGATTATTTTAGGCGCGCTTTATAATCAGAGCAGCCCTAACCCGGTTACCAGCCAAAATCCGACAGAGAATAAGCTTGTTACCCGTGCTGGGCATAGCTTGATCATGGATGACAAAAGCGGTGAAGAAAAAATTAGCCTTGCGAATAAAGAAAATAAAAACCAATTGTTGTTAGATGCCACCGAGAATGCCCATCAAGCAACACTCAAGTCAGTGGAAGGTGACGTCAAAATTTCAGCCAAAGAGAACCTTCAGTTTGTTGCTGAGAATGACGCCATTTTTACTTCTGCCAACGATTTTACTAATCGTGTAGAGAACACCCTACAAGTTCAAACACGTGAGGGTGATATTAAGGTAACAGCTGCGGCTGATTTAACATTAAAGTCTGATGCCGATACCCGTATCGAAGCGACTGATGGCAGTAGCGAACTGAAAGCAGCGCAAGAGCTTAACTTGCAAAGTGAGCAAGATTTTAGTGTCTACTCGGTCGATGGCAACCTTGAATTTCAAGCGCCAAATGGTGATTTGAACCTCTCAAGCGGAGCAAATATCACTATTAAAGGCGAAGGTCGAGGTTCGATCCAGCTCAGCCAAGGTGGTGCAAGTGTAGAGATTGATGCCGCGGGTAATTTAACTATCGATGCCACCAATATCACTCTATCGGCTAGAAACATTGCTATTAAAGGCAATGCAATAAGTAATAACTAATTTCAAGGACTGAAAATGACAGCCACAGTAACTCAGTTATTTGATCAGCAACAAAGCCTCGCAGAGGTCAGTGAAGTGTCACCTCAGGGTAAAGCTTTGAGCGTGGTTATTAATCACATTCGTTACGATGTTGCTTTACAAGCTGCCCATGTATCGTGTTGCAAAATAGGTAGCCAAGTTGTGGTGCTACACAGTGAGCAAGGTGTGATTGTAACGGCACTTTTAGCCGCACCTGAACAATCTCCGGCGGCTCACATTAGCAACGAAGCAGGGCATATTATTATTGCCGCAGAGCAAAGCGTTAGCTTGCAAACCGCCAAGGGCAGCATCGAAGTATTTGCCGATGGCACTATCGTGCTTGAAGGCGAAGATATTACTGCAAATAGCCAACAAGACCTTACTTTGGCAGGTTGGCCGATTAGGCTTAATTAATATGTTTGCAGCGGTTTCTAAGTTAAAACAGCATCAACAGCGTGTTACTACCTTAATGGCGCACCGTGAAAAGCTCCTTGCGTCAGGGGCGTATAGTCTTGCAAGGCAAAAAGTGTTAGAGCATCAAGTGCTTAATCATCTTTATGTGCTGGCATCGCTTAAGCAGCAGTCACCGTGCGACTACTTCAATGGGAACAGCTTTAATGACCTTGCTGAACTTAGTTGTGATGATTTTTGTGAGATCGCGTTAGCGAGCGACCAGCACGCCATTTTTGCCCTTTGTGCAACACGTTTAATGGCTGCACCAGAACAAGACAACAGTGATTATTTTTTAGCGCTTAAAAAGCAGCAAGCTCTGCCTGTTTATACTTTGTTATCGCAGCAACTTAGGTATTGGACTATCCCAGAACAAAAAGCACTCAGAGCCACAGTGCTAGAGGGTAAAGAGTCATTACCGCAGCAGCTTAAAACTATTTTGTTTTCGCAGCCTTTAAATGATGCCGAGTTACAACAAGCCCTCGCTCATGCTGATTTTACTTTGGTGTATGCCGCTTTAGTCAATTGCTATTGCCAAGGCGATAACAGCCTTAGTGATAAGTTGTTTAAAGTGTTTTCGAGTAGCAGTGAGCCTTCACAAAAAGCGCAGTTATTACAATTAGCGGGGCTGGTTGACGATAGTCGCTGGCATGAGCCTTGTGCTTTATTTTGTAAAGCGCACCCAGAATTTTGCCAAACCGTATTAAGCCACTTTGTGTATAAATCAGCACTGGTATTGGTGATAGAGCTTATGGGCGTTGCGCAAACACAGCAAGCAGCTTATCAGGCTTGGCTAACGTTAACAGATAGACCTCTTGCAAAGGCTGAAGCCTTAACACTGGTAAGTGCGCAAAATCAGCATCATGTGCAAGCCGGTATAAACTTGCATGATGCAGAGCAAGTTAGGCAAGCACTGGCTTTAAGCAAAGGAGAGTTTGTTTTAAAAGGCGTGAGTTTTACAAAAGCGCAGCCAGAGCAAGGCTTAGCAGAATTGGCAGGCGAGATTGTACAGCGAGTATTTGCCCCTCAGTTTGAATTAACACTGGCCTGTGGTCTTTATCATACTCAGCAAACAGCAGTTCAGTGGCAAAAGTTAATAGCAGGAGCACAACATGCTGCATAACTTTACTCCTTGGCAAGCAAGCGTGTTTGAAGGTTGGCAAGCAGATGGCACTGCGTCTCATGTTGTTTTGGTAAAACAAAGCTTTGAGTTTGATGAAAAAGGCAATACTAGCTTAATGGAACCGTGTGTTGAAATCGTCATGGCCGACGAATATAGCGGTGATCCGACTAGCGAGCCGCTGGTGGCAGTGAATGAACAAGTGGCATTTAAGCAAGGTTTCGAAGTGTATGGCAACTTTACTGCGTACCCGCCAAAGGGCAAAACTGCGCGTGTTATTGAGGTTGAGCTAGGTTTGGCAGCAAACGACACGCCAATAATTAAAAAGCGATTACGCCTTACTGGCGAACGTAAATGGCGCCGTTCACTGCTTGGCCCTGTCGCTACGGATCCTAGCCCAATTACGCCAACCGCTGTTTGCTATAGCCGTGCGTTTGGGGGCAAAGCACATCATGATCAAAGCGATTACAGCCTCGAAAACCCTATAGGTGTTGGCTTTAAACTGAAAAACAAGCACGCAGTAGGGCAGCCTTTACCTGCGATAGAGTATGCCAACGAGGTATTAAGAAAACCAAGTCATCAAGTAAGCGTTGCTGGCTTTTCGGCAATTCCGAGTCATTGGTCACCGCGTATAGAGTTAATGCCAGAGATTGACGAACAAGCGCTTATGGCTGGTAAATACCCGTTCAAAACGTCATTGGCTAGCAATTTTTATAATACAGCCCCGGCAGATCAACAAACAAAGCAAGTGTTTACAAAAGGCTGGGTGTTTTCGTTAAGCGGATTATATCCATTACAAGAATATGGTCAGCAACAAACTGTAGAGCTTCCTGTGCTTAAGCCAATAGTGCAAGTGGCTAATACGTTAACGAGGCATGATATCGACATGCACTGCGATACCTTAGTGATTGATTCGGACGCACAGTGCTTTTCGCTGTTATGGCGCGGGCATATCAACAGCGATAACGTAGCAAGTAGCAGCAATATAATCGTTGCTGAGCAAGGAGGTAAAGATGCAGTTTGATACTCTTTATCATGTTAATGCCGCGGGGTGCTATACCGAAAGCTTTTATACTTCAGTGGCAAACCAAATGTTATATTCAAAGCCAAGCAAAGCGCTGATCCGCTGCGATATTAGTTTAGATGCCCCTTATGTATTTGTAGAACTGACTGAGCTTGCTGGGTTTGATAGGCAAACTCGTTGCTTGCTAATTTTGTCTCATATTATTGAAAATATTGAGTTAAAAAAACTTTGTTGTTCATTTAGGGTCAATAAAGTTCAGTTTATATTACCGCACGCCAGTAATGGCGAGCCGCTGATTGATGATGACACATTAAGTGAATTATTGACTGACGCAATGCCTGAGCAAACACCTGCCTTTGAACAGGTAAGCGATTGGCAGCTCGAAGCAACCGACCTCGATACCCTCGTAGTTGCTGTTGATTCGTGTAATGGTTTTGAATACGTGTCTGAGCAAGCCAAACACCACACAGTACAAGTTGTAAATGGCCCTAGCGGCGTAATTAATGGCGAAGGTGGCTATGCATTGTTGGTACACAGACACGGTTGTTTAAAAGCCACGACTTTTGATGAGTCAATGCCTACTCAGCTTAAAAGCGCAAACATACAGGTTAGTGACTCCTTTATTTTTGCTGGCATGCAGTCGTATGAATGGCAAAAACAGTGGTTTAGTTATACCCAAAAGCACTATAAAAATGATGACGAACTAATAGAGTTTGCCGAACTAAATACCGTACTAGGTTATCAAGGTGTGGCAAACCAATCTGCGGCATTTGCATTAGCTGGAAGCTATTTGCATAACCCGCTGATGGCTGACACTGAACACGTTTTTGTGGTGTTCAATCAGCCAAATGAACAGCTATTTAAGATTTCAAGGAGTGAAAGCGAATGTCATATATAAATGCCATGGCTGGCAAAGAATCAGGCAGCGTACAATACGACATAGACGCACTCACTGCTGACGTACGAAGCGGCGGCAGTGTTACATGGCGCCATAATAACCCGACATTACTTGGTCTAACCAATAGTGCACGAAGCAACGGTGCACTTGGCAAAGCTAATGGTATTGCCATTTTTTCGGACCGCTCTGAAGGCGAATCTGCTTTTTTAGATGAAATTGCCAGACCCAAGTACCGAGAGCATACACTTGGTGAAATGGTTAATCGATTTATTCCAGATTACATTATTCCGCCACCACAATGGGATAACGAGAAAAACCAGCCAATTCTGCCGTGGAACGAACCCCAGACTAATATGGACGTTAACAAACCAATCGATAACCCCAGTGCCTTTTTAGATTTAGTGTCGAATCATTTAGGTTGGCAAGCAGGTACAGAGCAGCAATTAGTTAAAGATACAGAATCAGAGGCACCGCAAACCGCTACAGTCTCAGGGCAAAATGTGCTTATTAATGGCCGTACCGCTGTGCATCAAGATAGCGGTGGTAAGCTAACAACAATCGATGTGTGCTTAACCACAATTGGCACCAGCGTTGTGCCTATTCCCTACGGCAATAAAGCCCAATCAAGTGATGTTACCTCTGTCGCCAGTTCAGTCAAAGTGAATGGTCAAGGTGCTGCGAATGTAAAAAGTTACTTTTCTCAAAGCTCGGGTGACTCTCCAGGTGATAAAAAAGGTATCGCTAGCGGAACGAACGACGGTAAAGCCGAATTTATCATGGGGTCATTTAACGTAATGATTGAAGGCAAACCTGCGGCTCGCCAAGGCGACCCGATGATATCAAATAATAAAAATACCCCACCCATGCCACTTATGCAGTCTGGCGGCCCTGCACCAAGGGGGCTTAGAGTGCAAGTTAGGGATAGTTTGCAAGCTGAAAATGCAGGGAAAAAGATCATAGTTAAATTATCTGGAGCAGAAAAGCTAGACGAAGATGGGGTAAATATCCAATGAGTGATTTAAGTGTCGCAGACAAAATCAATATAAAAAATGCCCACAGAGAACTTGTTTTTGAACGCCAATCAGATGGTACGAAAAATGTATCACTGATGGTTAAAGATGAGTCAGTTGATAGAAGTCAAAAAGGTTTTTACAAAATTCCTTTGTATAAAGTGGATGCAAAAGAAGAAAATGACAATACAGCTGATATTGAACTGGTTCATATATTTCCCATCAGATATGCACACCCTGCTGATGAAATAGATAATCATAAAACGAATCTTAGAGATGGTTACTTATACATTTTTGTTGATGGTCATTTATGGCGTGAACTCAAGGTTACAACTGAGCAAAACGTGACACGTTTTAATGATGTTAATCTTGCATGGCAAAAAGGCGTCATGACGTGGAAGCAAAATAAAGGTTACAGAGATGCAACGGGCGAAGAACTCAAAACAGTTATTGTGCCTTATAAACTAAATGGGCAAACCTGTGAGGTTCAAGTAGCTTATTCAGAAGTGCAATGGTCTTGGAAGCAAATAGAGCTTTTTGGCGGCCTCAACCCTGAAGATCCAAGGTTAAATTATGGTGAGCCAGTTAAACCCGGTGATAATAATAGCGATGCGCAAATATTACGAGGTGATAGGCTTTTCACGTTAGATAAACTCGGTGACTTTGAACAAGGCTATAATAGCGCCAAACTACCTAAGCATGTTGTGCTTGATGTTGTTAATCAAGCGGGTGTGTATTGTCCAGTTATTCCTGACCAGATAGGCAAAGTACGCCAAGCCGCAGCGGATATTACATTAACGCGTTCAGTTATTAGTTCACTACCAATAGAGCAAGTCGCAAATGGACAAATGGTGTCGAGTGTAGCTGAACTCACAAAAGAACAAAGGGGGCAGCTTGAATTAGCATCGTTTGTTCAACAAACCTTTTTTGCTTTTCCACAGTCTGTTTCAGATAAGTTAGCAACCTATGGTGAAGACAGTGTTTCTGAACAAGAGCAAGATATTGCTGCTGATTATAAAAAATGGGTAGATAACAAATTTGATAAAACTGCTTTCAGAAAATTTTTAGCTACAGCAAAAGTGTTCGAGTTAGGCGAATATATCAATGAATTAAGAGCCAATGTAAAAGATATTATAGAGGACGAAGATAGCGCCTCTAGTTTTTATCAATGTACCAGAGATTATGCATATCACACGGGCAATCGAAGGCTCGATATGTATCAACTAATGTGCGATGTATTAGCCCCACTTAAAGATTTAACGGCAGACTTGCTTCGTTCAAGTGTAGTGTATGAAAAAGACGCACAAAAGCTTAAACAAATAGACAGTAATGACTTAGGCCAGCATATCATTTTAAAAGTGTTAGGTACTCACCCTGAAGACACTAGTAATCGTGAAAACTTATTGAAATTACACAAGTTACTTTTTCCTGACGAAAAGTGCAGTAACCCAGGCTTAACCGATTACTTAAATTTTAGAGACCCTGACGACCCTAAAAATATCGATTTTGATATGGATGAGTTTTACGCCCTTGAGAGCAACGACGATGGGCTAGATGGCTATATTGAAGGTGATTTAACGCAAGTATTTAGGCGAAGCAGTCAAGCTGTGTGGGGCTTTTTTAATATTATTATGGAAGTCCCCTCTGCTACATATTCAATGTCTCAAGGTAGCGGAACAATTAAAGATGTGTTTACTGCTCGCATGCAAAAACAATCAAGCTTACAGCGAGAAAGCAATAAAATTCAGCAGCAAATAGCAAACTTAAAAGAACAAATAAAAAATAAACAAAATGAAATTGAAAGCTCCGAAAAATCACGCAATGAGCTAATTCAAGAAGCGCGTAATCAAGGGATTGATGGCGATGACATCACAGAGCAATTAAACAGGCAACTGAAACAAAAAAATAAAGAATTAGAACATTATAAAACATTGCTAAAACAAGCCAAAACAAAAAGTAGTGTAACCCGTGCGCATTTATCAACCCTGAAAAGTGTTGGGCTCGACATGCTTAATAGTGAGGCCCGTATTAAGTCAGTTGCGATGTCGTACAACCCGTATCAAAAAATAATGCATTTAGCGCATATGATCTCTGACGACTTGCTTGTTGAGATAGATATTGATGTAAACGACTATTATCAGGGCAACTTGCCCGATTCAGTCGTGCCGCTTAATTTTGACAGCCGTGCAAAGCGAGCTGAACAACGCATTTTAGAGTTTAATAAAATAACCGAAGGCATAGATGAAGCATTAAGTCAGGGCAGTTACCCTGGTAATGGTGGAACGCGACCAGTCGTTAAACTTAAAGTTAACGATAAAGTAA
Source organism: Pseudoalteromonas sp. S1650 (assembly GCF_005887195.1). Classification (NCBI taxonomy): domain Bacteria; kingdom Pseudomonadati; phylum Pseudomonadota; class Gammaproteobacteria; order Alteromonadales; family Pseudoalteromonadaceae; genus Pseudoalteromonas; species Pseudoalteromonas sp. S1650. The sequence goes on from NZ_PNDF01000059.1 coordinate 44,665, forward strand.
CTATACCCGCTCGGTTAGACCTTATTACAAGTTTAGATGGCTCTTTAAATGAACTTGAGGCAATGGTCACGAAGCAATATTACCAAGCAGACAGCGCCAGAGAAAAAGTAATAAAAAAAATGGTGGTGTTAGATAAAAATAAGCTAGCTGCATTACAAAAGGTTAAGAAGAAACTGGCAGATGGCTTAAATGCTATTGAAAAAGAAAAGCTTAAAACTGATTGGGATTTAGCCGGTTATAAAGATCATAATAAGTCTCTCAAAAAATACGCACAAACAGCATTTGGTAAGCAGCAACAGGGTAAAGTGGGTTCAGCCAGTATTGGTGTATTGCCGTTTGTTTCTGGGTTAGAGGCCATTAACTTTTATACCGTAATAACGGGTGATGGCGTGAGTGCCATGGATAAAGCATCGGCTACTTTAGATTTACTTGATGTGATGGTGAATATTGGTAAAGACCTTGTTGAACGCCGTTATGGTATGCCAAGTTCTGAACAATTGAAACTTTTCTCCAAAAACAAAGTGCCTGCAAGTGAGTTTACTAAAAAAATACTCAGAGGAAGAGTCAGTGTAATTACCGCGAAAGTAATATTGTTTTACGCCGCCAATGCTGCGACATTGCTTGCAGGCGCGATTAGTACCTATGTGGCTGTAAGAGATGCTGTTAATGAATATAACAAGGGTAATGTAGGTCTTGCCACGGCTAATTCCATTATGGCTTTAGGCTTTTTAAGTATGACCGCAGCATCGGGCATTGCTATTGTCACTAAAGGTGCATCTGCCTTAATTGCCGTTTTTGGTATAGCAGGCTTAGTGATCATTCTTATTGCAGCAGGGCTGATTTATTATTTTAGTGAATCAGAGGTTGAAGCTTGGTTGCATGCATGCCCGTGGGGTAAGGCAGCTTTTATTAATGATGGCTCAACAAGTGTGCGAGCAGAGCAATGGCGAAATCGCCCTGATTTAGCGCTTCTTGATGTATACAACGTACTTTACAAGCCTTATGCAAAAGTGATTGCAAATGAACACGCAAAAACAGTCTCAATGGGCTTAACTGCTCCCTTAGCTGCAGTTAAAGAAGGTGTTGATACAAAAATTAGTTGGCGAATGCTTCCACCTGATAAGGGCATGCTAAATTATTACGCTGCATCATTACTAACTGATTATGACGCTAGACTAGCAAGATACAGCAAGAATAAACACTTTACTGAAATCCCATTAGATTCGGTTATTTTCCTTAAAAGTATGTGGGCGTTGCAGCCTGCTCGAACGGGTTGGCAGGCCGAAATAAATAATCATATTTTGTTGACAGAGCTTGGATTAAAACCTGGCGATCAAATCGAACTTAAGATAGAGGCGACAGTGTACCCAGAAGGTAAAGGTCAACCAACAATTCAGGGCTTTAATAGTATTTACGGTTTACCAATCGAATATTACAAGGTAGGTGAAAAGCCAGGGTTTTTATCTTGGGGTGATGATCGTAAGTTTACCCACCGCATAGGCAAAGAAACTAGCAAAGCCATTATTCATTTATAAAAGCTAAATTATAAAAATCTAAGCTTTAATAAATTTAAATATAAAAACAAGACAGAATAAGTGCAGCAAATAAAGGAGTAACAATGAGTAGTGATGATAAAAGCTCAGCAAAATCAAGCAATCTGGATGATTTAATTGATAAC
>NZ_PNDF01000006.1:0-25356 GCF_005887195.1 Pseudoalteromonas sp. S1650
TATTTAAGCGGAATGGTATAATTCGTCTTTTATTAATGAACTTTACCTCTTCATTGTGCATGACGAATTACCACGCTGTTGGGTTTCGCTGCGCTCTACCCAACCTACGCCAGACCTTCAAGCTTTATCTTGCTAATAGACAACTCTGAAGTGCCTTGGCAGGGCTTTATTGCTTAGGGAGACTCTTACCCAAAAAACCACACCGCGCGGCTGTTCGCTGACATCTGAAAAGCTGATAGCTCTTTTTATGTTGGGTTTCGCTTCGCTCTACTCAACCTACGCCAGGCCTTAAAACTTTCCCCTTGCTAACTCGCTAACTTTACTCTAGCAACTCGCAACTCATCAGCTTATGAACCAAAAACAAAAACGCCAGCATATAGCTGGCGTTTTTTAATCTGAGGGTAAGCTTGGTATTAAGCTTTTGGACCTGCTGATTTGATTGCTTCTGAAACATCGTATTTAGCGAAGTTTTCAGTGAAGTCAGAAGCTAGTTTGTTTGCATATTCTGCGTACTTCTCTTTATCTTCCCATGTATTGATTGGGTTAAGAAGTTGGCTGTCTACACCAGGAACAGCAACTGGTACATCTAGGTTTAGAACGTCGATGTGTTGAGTTTCAACATCTGCCAGTTTACCTGATACGATTGCATCAACAACAGCACGTGTTGTTGGGATGTCAAAGCGTTGACCTGTACCGTAAGGGCCACCTGTCCAACCTGTGTTAACTAGGTATACTTTAGCGCCGAATTCACGTACACGCTTCATTAGAAGCTCTGCATAAACGCCAGCAGGACGAGGGAAGAAAGGAGCACCGAAACATGTTGAGAATGTAGACTCGATGTCGCTTGTAGAACCGATTTCAGTTGAACCGACTTTCGCTGTGTAACCGCTTAGGAAGTGGTATGCAGCAGCTTCTTCAGTTAGTACTGAAACTGGTGGTAATACACCGCTTACGTCACATGTTAAGAATACAACGGCTTTTGGCTCACCAGCACGGTTTTCTACTTTACGTTTTTCAACGTGCTCTAGTGGGTAAGCAGCTCGGCTATTTTGTGTCAGGCTTGTATCATGGAAATCTGGTACACGGTTTTCGTCAAGTACCACGTTTTCTAAGATTGTACCGAAACGAATTGCATTCCAAATAACTGGTTCGTTCTTTTGTGAAAGATCGATACATTTAGCATAACAACCACCTTCGATGTTAAATACGCTACCAGGTGCCCAACCGTGCTCGTCATCTCCAATAAGGAAGCGAGTAGGGTCTGCAGATAATGTTGTTTTACCTGTACCAGATAGACCGAAGAATAACGCAGTGTCGCCTGCTTCACCTACGTTTGCAGAGCAGTGCATTGGTAATACACCTTTTGCAGGAAGTAGGAAGTTTTGTACAGAGAACATTGATTTCTTCATTTCGCCAGCGTAGCGCATACCAGCTAGTAGAACTTTACGTTGTGCGAAGTTAATGATTACAGTGCCGTCACTGTTAGTGCCATCACGCTCTGGGTCACATACAAATGAAGGTACATTCATTACCTGCCACTCAGGGAAGTCTGCAGTATTGTATGTTTGTGGCTCGATAAACATGTTTTTGGCAAAAATATGATGCCATGCAGTTTCTGTTGTAACTACAACTGGTAAATAGTGCTCAGGATCAGCGCCAACTTCTAGGTGAGAGATGAAGTGGTCGTTGCTTTTCACGTGTTCTTCTACACGTGCCCATAACGCGTCAAACTTGTCTGCATCGAATGGGCGGTTAACGTTGCCCCATTGGATTTCGTTTTCAGTGCTTGGCTCTTGAACAATAAAACGATCTTTTGGAGAGCGGCCAGTGCGAGCACCGGTTTTAGCAACAAAAGCACCATTAGCGGCTAGAGTCCCTTCGCCACGACGAATAGCGTGTTCGACAAGTTCAGCTGCTGTAAGATCAACAAAACTAGTAGCGTTTGCAGTCATGTTTATACCTAAATTGTGAGAGATTGAACGGGATAGCTCTGGGGTTCTTAGTTTTCCCTTTTGCTAAAATAATAGTAACAGAAGGATTAGGGATATTCGAGTGTCTGAAGGGCCTAAAAAGGCATATATTTGGCAAAAAACATGAATAATTTCAATGATACCGGTGTCATAAAATGACGCATTTTCATGACACCGGTATCATTAGTTTTGATATTATTTTTAATAAAAAAGCCGCACTGATGGCGGCTTTGAATATAATAATTTTTATTATGATGTATTAATTAAAAATGGCTTTAATATCTTGCTCGTTGAATATGTAATCTTTTAAGCAATAATGACAGCTAATTTTTACTTCACCATTTGCTTGCACGTCGGCAAGTAATTCGTTTTGACCTACATTAACTAGTGCAGCAATTGTTTTGTCTCTGCTACAACCACAACGGAAACTAATAGACTGTGGTTCGAATAACTGAGGATTATCTTCATGGTAAAGTCGAGTCAGCACAGTGTTAGCATCTAAACCTAGTAACTCTTCATCTTTGATTGTGTTGCTAATCGCTTCTAGATGAGTAAAGTCTTCTACCGACTTTTCTTTATTAACGGGTAATACTTGTAAGAATAAGCCTGCTGCTTTTGCTGTGTCTGCTGTTACTTCAGTTGCAAACCAAAGACGTGTTTTTAATTGTTCCGATTGCTCAAAATAGTTTTCAAGGCATTTATCTAAGCTATCGTGTTCTAACGGTACAATACCTTGGTATCGCTCACCTTTAGTTGGCGTAATTGTAATAACCATATAGCCATTACCAATTAAGTCTTTTATTGAGCTACCGGTTACTTCACCTTGAAGGCGTGCGATGCCTCGCATGTTTTGTTTATCGTCACCATTAATTACGGCATATTTTACTGGGCCATCGCCTTGTAGTTGAACGGCAATTTCGCCTTCAAACTTTAAAGTAGCCGTCAATAAGCAGGTAGCAACAAGTAGTTCACCTAATAAGGTTTGCACAGGTGCTGGATAATTATGGTTTGCGATCATCTCTTGAAAAGAGTTTTCAATTTGTACGAGTTCACCACGTACATCGAGCTGATCAAATATATAACGATGAAGTAAATCTTGTTGCATGAGTTGCATTACCTAACTTGATTTCATTTTCAACAGTTCACGCCTTTGCTTCTTATCTGGTTTACGATCAGGATGTGGAGCAAAGAAGCTGTTGTTCTTACGGGCGATAGCATTTGCTTCGCGTTTCTCAATGCTTGCTTGAGTTTCTTGGTATAAGGTTTGTGCAATGGGGGCGCCTTGACGTTTTTCAAGGATCTTTTCAATTGTCACTACCTTTTCATCGACCCCTTGTAGTAGTTTAACTACTGCACCTACCTCGACAATTTTACTGGGCTTGGTACGTTGTCCATTATAATGCACTTTGCCACCTTGCACCATGTCTCTTGCTATTGAACGGGTTTTGTAAAAGCGGGCAGCCCATAACCATTTATCAAGGCGCACGCTTAATTCGTCTTGTTTGTCTTGTGACTTATGAGTGTTACCTTTTGACACAATTGTGCTCTTTTATAGTGCTGATATATAGGCAAAATTTACCATGAAACTTAATCACAAAGAAACAGTCATAGTTATTCCTTGCAGCCCCTGTTCGTTGAATTTACCTTGTTTACAAAGTTTAATATACGTGTGCTTGTTGAATGAAAAATGAAAAGGTACTATAGGCCAGCTATCAAGCAGTAAATTAAAATAAGAAATAGAGTTTATGGATCAACACTTACAACAAGTTAAACAGTTTTTGAACGGCTTACCTCATGCCAAGCTAAGTGCATTTGTAGTGCTGTTAGTTGTTGTTTACATTGCTTTTTTGTCATCCAAGCTGTTTTGGCTTGTATGGCCAGAACCCGATACAAGCGCATTGCCAGTAACAGGTGTTAATACCATGGCAAAGCGAGTTGAGACTGTTAGTTCTCGACAAATAATTGAGCAAAATTTATTCGGCAAAGTTGTTGTCGAAACTAAAAAGTCTGCCGCTAAACAAAATCAAGTCATTAACAACGCCCCTGAAACACGTCTAAGTATTAACCTAACCGGCATTGTTGCTGTAAGCCAAAATGACCAAGCAGGTCTTGCTATTATCGAATCTCAAGGAAAACAAGAAACCTATGTTGTCGATGATGCAATTAAAGGCACTCGCGCCAAGCTTGCTCAAGTATTACCTGACCGAGTAATTTTAGATGTTAGCGGTCGTTTTGAAACGTTAATGCTTGATGGTCTAGATTTTACGAAAACGGTGTCTATGCCAGTGTTAGCAGAGCGTGATGAATCAGAATTAACTGCAGGCCCTCAACTTGTCGAAAATAATGAAATAAATGCGACTGAAGATGAAGAGGTAAAAGAAGCGCTCATCGAAACGCGTGAAGAAGTATTAGACGATCCCGGTAAACTATTTGACTACATTCGCGTCTCTCAAGCGATGGTTGATGGCGAGTTAGTGGGGTACCGCTTAAGCCCAGGTAAAGATCCTGCTTTATTTAAGCAAATGGGACTAATGAATAATGATTTAGCTATTGCGATTAATGGCTATCAATTAAATGATTTGAAACAGGCAATGTCAGCAATAAACGAATTACGAAATAGTACTGACGCAAGTATCACTATCGAACGCGATGGTGAGCAAATTGATGTGCAATTTAGCCTGCAATAACTAGCTTTGGAGTTTTTATAGAATGGTTCACGCGCTACACCTCACAAAAATCAAAAAAGGGTTAGCTAAATATGCAGCGCTTTTTTTATTAACAGGATTATCGCTTTCAGTTTCAGCTGTTGAGTATGCGGCTAATTTTAAAGGCACTGATATTAATGAGTTTATTAATATCGTTGGTAAAAATTTAAATAAAACCGTCATTATTGACCCAAATGTGCGTGGCAAAGTAAATGTGCGCAGTTATGAGTTAATGGATGAAAAGCTTTATTATCAGTTCTTTTTAAATGTACTTGAGGTTTATGGTTATTCAGCTGTAGAGATGGATAACGGTATTATCAAAATTGAAAAAAGCTCTGACGCTAAAAAGTCAAATGTACCGCTTATCACTGAGGATAACCAAGCCAGTGGCGATATGATGGTAACGCGAGTTGTACGTGTTAAAAATGTAAGCGTACAAGAGCTTGGCCCGCTGGTTCGTCAATTTAGCGATCAAAAAGATGGCGGCCACGTTGCTAACTTTAATGCTGCGAACGTGATGATGTTGACCGGCCATGCAGCGTCAGTTAACCGCTTAGTAGAAATTATCCGCTCTGTTGACCAAGCTGGTGACAAGCGTGTTGATATTGTAAAGCTTAAGTTTGCTACCGCAGATGATGTAGTGTCTGTTGTTGAGAATATTTATAAAGATGGCGGTAAAGGAAGCGTTCCAGAATTTCTAATTCCTAAAGTAGTTGCTGATGGTCGAACTAACAGTGTGATTGTCAGTGGTGAAGCGCAAGCGCGTACTCGTGCTGTTGAATTAATTAGCCGTTTAGATGGTGAATTAGAAAACCAAGGTAACACTAAAGTTATCTACCTTAATTACGCCAAAGCAGAAGACCTTGTAAAAGTATTGCAGGGCGTAAGCAAAACACTAGCAGAAGATGCGCAAGGCGGTGCAACTAAAACGCGCTCTCGTAATCAAAACGAAACAAGTATTGAAGCACACCCTGATTCAAATTCACTTGTTATTACTGCACAGCCTGACACCATGCGCTCGCTTGAGCAAGTAATTGAGCGTCTTGATGTGCGTCGTGCGCAAGTTTTAGTTGAAGCTATCATTGTTGAAGTTTTAGAAGCTGATGGTATCAACTTAGGCTTACAGTGGATTTCAGAGCAAGGCGGAATGATGCAGTTTAACAACGGCACAACAGTACCAGTTGGTTCGTTAGCCGTTGCAGCTGAGCAAGCACGCGATAAAACGATTGAAGGTACGGTTGTAGGTACCGAAACTGGTACAGTCACCAAGACTTCTGAAACACAAGAAGGTGACTTAACGGCACTTGCCTCATTACTAGGTGGTATCAATGGTTTAGCCATGGGGATTGTTAAAAACGATTGGGGTGCAATTATCCAAGCTGTTTCAACCGATACAAACTCTAATATTCTTGCTACGCCGTCTGTAACGACCATGGATAACGAAGAAGCATCAATGATTGTTGGTCAAGAAGTACCGATTATCACAGGTTCGCAAACAGGCTCAAATAATGCGAATCCATTCCAAACAGTTGAACGTCAAGAAGTAGGTGTAAAACTTAAAGTGACACCACAAATCAATGACGGTTCAGCAGTTCAGTTAACGATTGAGCAAGAAGTGTCGAGTGTGAGTGGTGCTACTGCGGTCGATATTTCAGTAAACAAACGTGCCATTAAAACCACGGTTATGGCTGATGATGGTGGTATGGTTGTACTGGGCGGCTTGATTGATGAAGATGTGCAAGAAAGTGTCTCTAAGGTGCCATTATTAGGTGATATTCCAGTACTTGGCCATTTATTCCGCTCAACCAGCACCAGTAAGCGTAAACGTAACCTGATTGTATTTATTCGTCCTACCATTGTTCGCGATGGCATCAGCATGAATAAATTAAGCCACTCAAAATATAACTTTATCCGTGGCGAACAACACAAACAAAAAGAAGATGGTATTGATTTAATGCCATTAGAAGATGCGCCAATTCTTCCAGAGTGGGATGATGCCTTAGTATTACCACCAACTTACGAAGAATATTTAAAACAACAAAACGCGAATGAGCGCAACGATGACTAATGCAATTTCTGAAATCAATGACGAGCTAGCATCAGACGTATCAGCTAATCATGATGAGCTGCTAACAAGTGATGATCTTGTTAGCTTGCCAACTAAGCGGTTGCCATTCTCGTATGCGCGTCGCACAGGTGTGCTGTTAGGTAAAGATCAAGACAACTGGACAGTTTATTACCGCGGTGAGTTGGATGTTAACGCTTTACTTGAGGTGCGTCGTATTGCGGGTCATGGTTTTTCGCTAGAACAATTACCTGATGATAAATTTGAGCTGTTGCTTGAGGCTTCTTATCAGCGTGATAGTTCTGAAACACAGCAAATGATGGAAGATATCGGCAACGAGGTTGATTTATTCTCGCTTGCAGATGAGTTACCGCAAACTGAAGATCTCCTTGCTGGTGATGATGATGCGCCAATCATCAAGCTGATAAACGCGATGCTCAGCGAAGCAATTAAAGAAGGTGCTTCAGATATTCATATCGAAACCTTTGAGCAAGAGCTGGTAATTCGCTTTAGGGTTGATGGCGTATTAAAAGAAGTTTTAAAGCCGAATCGTAAACTCGCTTCACTGTTGGTGTCGCGTATTAAGGTTATGGCGAAACTAGATATTGCTGAAAAGCGGATTCCGCAAGATGGCCGTATTAGTTTGCGTATTGCTGGTCGTGCCGTAGATGTGCGTGTATCGACTATGCCATCAAGCTTTGGTGAGCGTGTCGTGCTACGTCTACTTGATAAAAACAACGCACGCCTGAACCTAGAAGATTTAGGTATGACTGAGCGTAACCGTGAATTGTTTGCTGATTTAATCAGTAAGCCGCACGGTATTATCTTAGTAACCGGTCCTACGGGTTCTGGTAAAAGTACCACCTTGTATGCGGGTATGAGCCAAATCAACTCACGGGACCGTAATATTCTTACCGTTGAAGATCCAATTGAGTACGAGATCCCAGGCATTGGTCAAACTCAGGTTAATACCAAGGTAGATATGACCTTTGCCCGAGGCTTACGTGCCATCCTTCGTCAAGACCCTGACGTCGTAATGGTGGGTGAGATCCGTGACCTTGAAACAGCACAAATTGGTGTGCAAGCGTCATTAACCGGTCACTTGGTTATGTCAACACTGCATACTAATACAGCTGCTGGTGCTATCACGCGTATGGAAGATATGGGTGTAGAGCCTTTCTTACTGTCATCATCGTTACTCGGTGTATTGTCACAACGTCTTGTACGTACTTTATGTAATAGCTGTAAAGAAGGTCACATTGCTGATGAGCGCGAGTGTCAGTTATTAGGTGTCAATCCTGCTGAGCCGCCAACAATTTATCGTGCAGTTGGTTGTGAAGAGTGTAACTTTAATGGTTATCGCGGTCGTACTGGTATTCATGAGTTGCTGGTTGTTGATGAAACAATTCGCGAAATGATCCACAGCGGTAAAGGCGAACAAAGTGTTGAGAAGTACATTCGTAAACATAGCCCAAGTATTCGCCAAGATGGCTGTAATCGCGTACTTGCAGGTCGCACTACCTTAGAAGAAGTCTTGCGTGTAACACGTGAGGAAGGTTAATCATGGCAGCATTTGAATACCGTGCCCTCGACGGCAGAGGTAAAGAGAAAAAAGGCATTCTTGAAGCCGATACGGTAAAGCAAATCCGCCAAACTTTGCGCGATCAAGGTTTAATGCCTTTAGAGGTCGTTGCTGCTGCAGAAGGTGAAAAGCAAGCGACTGGGGCAAAGGGCTCTTTATTTGGGAGTTTCTTTAAACCAAAAATTTCGACTTCAGATTTAGCATTAATCACTCGTCAGCTTGCAACCTTAATCCAGTCAGCATTACCTGTTGAAGGGGCTGTCATGGCGGTGGCTGAGCAATGTGAAAAGCCGCGTTTAAAGCGCATGCTTATGGCAGTGCGCTCAAAGGTTGTTGAAGGTTATACCTTAGCTGATGGCATGAGCGAGTTTCCGCATGTCTTTGATGATTTGTATCGTGCTATGGTGGCAGCTGGTGAAAAATCGGGTCACCTAGACCAAGTTTTAAATCGTTTAGCAGATTACACGGAACAACGTCAGCATATGCGTAGTCAAATCACACAGGCGATGGTGTATCCAACCATTCTTGTGGTATTTGCTATTGCGATTGTCTCTGTATTGTTAGGTACTGTGGTACCTAAAATCTTGAAGACCTTCGAAAAATCAAAACAAGTATTACCCTGGACGACTGAATGGGTAATGGCCGCCAGTAATTTTGTGCAAAACTACTGGTTTATTAGTTTAGTCATTATAACCGTGTTAGCTGTGGCCATTAAGCAAGCGCTTAAACAGCCGCATATTCGTTACTGGTATGACGAAAAAGTGCTGCATTTACCGGGCATTGGTAAGGTAGCTCGCGGTGTTAATACGGCGCGTTTTGCCCGAACTTTAAGTATTTTATCGTCAAGCTCAGTGCCGCTACTTGAAGGGATGCGTATCTCTGGTGGTGTACTGGCTAACGAAAAAATGAAAAAGTCGGTGCAAGATGCTGCAACACGTGTAAGTGAAGGGGCGAGCCTTCGTGCTTCACTTCAACAAACCAAACTTTTCCCACCTATGATGCTACACATGATAGCCAGTGGTGAAAAATCAGGTGAACTTGAGCAAATGCTGGAACGTGCTGCAAATAACCAAGATCGTGAGTTTGAGAGCATGGTAAACGTGTCTCTGAAACTATTAGAGCCCGCGATGATTGCTTCAATGGCGGTAATTGTATTGTTTATTGTTATGGCAATACTACAGCCGATTATGGCAATGAATAAGGCTGTAGGTCTTTAAATTAGGGAACACTAGAGCAATTAGCAGCTAACACTGCCGCTCTATAATAAATTTTTGAAGAAAGTTAGAGGTATTTTTGTGAACAAACAGTCAGGTTTCTCATTACTAGAAGTCATGGTAGTACTGGTTATTATCGGTATGATCATGTCAATTGTGGCGCCAAATATCATGGGTCAGCAAGAAGAAGCTGCAATCGATAAAGCACACTTAGATATTCAACAAATTGAAGATGCGTTAAGCCTATACAAGCTTAAAAACAAAGCGTATCCAACCACAGAGCAAGGCTTAGAAGCGCTAGTGAATAAAACAAGCATTGAGCCAATTCCAAAGCGTTTTCCTGATGGCGGTTTCCTTGAGAAGTTACCAGAAGATCCATGGGGTAATCCTTACCAGCTAATCAGCCCAGGAGAAATCGGTAAAATTGATATCTTCTCAATGGGTCCTGATGGTGAAGCAGGTACTGATGATGACATCGGTAACTGGGATGAAGAAAAGTAATAATGCCTAAATTCAGCCAACTGAGCAAAGCTTATACACATCAAGGCTTACTATTATGGTAAGCCTTGGTCGTTTGCGTTTGGCTGGCCGTGCTAAGCACGCGAAAGGGTTTAGCCTCATCGAAATATTAATGGTGCTTGTGGTGATTGGTTTTGTCACCAAAATGGTTGCCTACAGTTTTGATGGTGGTGCTGAAGAAGAACTCGAAAAACAAGCGCTCAGATTACATACTACGATTAATATGGCGTCTGAGTTTGCGATTTTAAATCAGGTTGAGCTGGGCTTTCATCTTGACCAAGATACATTTGAATTTTTAGTTTTTGACGGTGATAAGTGGGTTACTTTTGACCGTGAAAAATTGTTTGCCCCAATTAAGGTTGATGAGCGCTTTGAACTCACTCTTAACCTTGATGATTTAGCCTGGGCACAAGATAACTTGCTAGAGCAGTCCAACTGGCGTGAATTAATGAGCGGTGGTGACGAAGACAGCTTACTTGAGCTGCAAAAGCTCAAAATACCGCAAGTCCTTATTTTATCTTCTGGCGAAGTCAGTGCGTTTCAATTGATTTACGAGCTTAAAGATGAGCGTGAACCACAGTATTTTATCGAAGGCGAATTTATGGCCCCGGTAAAGTTTCGTATGGAGCCTGAGTAATGAATAAGTCAGCAGGTTTTACCTTACTCGAAGTGATGGTTGCCTTGGCTATTTGTGCAATGGCCGGTATTGCCGCAATGCAGGCAACCGGTGAGCACATTAATCACCTATCGTCGATTGAAGAACAAACTTATGCTTCTTGGGTTGCCGAGAACGTAATGGTTGAGCAGCGCGCTAAAGGCGATAAATGGACAGGCAAAAGTGGCGTCAAAGGCACTGAAACACTCGCTGGTTTTGAATGGTACTGGCGTCAGGATGTGGTTCCTACTGCTGATAAAACCTTTGTAAAGGTCACCATTAACGTATTCGCCGATGAAAAGCTTGAATACCCAGTGTATGAGCTTTCTACTTATTTGAATAAAGGTGATAAGTAGTGAAGCAACGCGGTTTTACCTTACTTGAAGTAATTGTCGCCATGGGTATTTTAGCCTTTGTGGTGTTATCGACCCATCAAATTCTTGATTCGACAACCAAAGCAAAAGAAGCCTCAGACGAGACGATTGCTGAGTTAAATGGTTATCAAACCTTATTTCGTTTGATGGACCAAGATTTTAGTCAAATGACTAAGCGTCAGGTTCGAAACGAAGCTGGTGATTTTCAAGACACGTATGTTTTGGCTGGTCGTTATATTCTTGATAGCCAATACGATGGCATTGGCTTTGTTCGTGATGGTTGGATTAACCCGATTAATCTATTACCGCGCTCTGAACTGCAAGCGGTTGGTTATCGCGTGATAGATGATAATCTTGAACGAGTGTATCGGGTGTATGTTGATCAACTAGATAACATGGAGCCGCGCTCACAAGTCATTTTGGAAGATATTGAAGATCTGAAATTTGAATTTTTAGATGACAAAGACGAGTGGCAAGAGCAGTGGCAAATTAAAGCGCTGCCAAAAGCGGTTGCAGTCACTATTCAAAAAATAGAACAGGAGCCAATTCGTCGCGTGTTTTTGGTGCCAGGTGAGGGCAAAGTAACTACTCAAACAAATAATAGTAATAACGGCGCTAATGGTAATAACAATAATAATAGCGGAACGGGTGGCTAGTCATGACTACAATGAATCGCTCCAAAGGTGCGGCGCTTGTTATTGTGCTATTTATTGTGGCGCTGGCTGCGATGTTAGCCGTTGAGATGAGTGCTAATTTAATGGTGCAAGTGCAGCGTAGTAGCAATATTCAAAACCATCAACAGGCTAAATGGTATGCCTTTGCAGCTGAAGAGCTGGCAATTAAAGCACTAAAACAAACTAAAAAAGATGATCCTGATAAAACGCATTTAGAGCAAATTTGGGCGCAGCAGGGCGGGGTTCCTTATCCTGTTGATAATGGTACCTTAAGTGGCACGATTACAGATTTACAAGCATGTTTAAACTTAAATGCATTGCATGTAAAACCAGATCCGCAGACGGATCCAAATAATAAAACGAACCCAGCACATAAGGCATTGTTGGCATTATTAGAAAACATTGAGAATTTACCAACGGATGAATCAGAAGAAGCCATGGCCGATAGTGTGTTTGATTGGTTAGATGAAGATAGTATTACCTATCGCTCAGGTGCAGAAGAAGATGAGTATTTATCTCGACAATACCCATATATGACGGCAAATAGTTACTTTGCTTCGACCTCTGAACTTCGTTTGGTAAAAGGTTTTAACCCACTCGTTATGGAGAAACTCTTACCATTTGTGTGTGTTATTCCTGGCAGTGAGTTGCTGCAAATAAACGTTAATACACTACCTGCAGAAAGTGCGATTTTATTAAGCTCGCTTATTGATGGCTTAAGCCTTTCAGGCGCTGAAGCGGTATTATCATCACGTCCTCAAGATGGGTATGATGATTTAGAAGCTTTTTTTGAAGAGGTTAACCAACAAGGCGCACAAAACGTGAAAGCCGTTGAAAATCTATTCAGTATCAACAGTGAATATTTTAAACTACAAACGCAGGCTGAATTTGCAGAGCTGCGTTTTTCGATGACCACCTTACTCCATGCCACTAATGGTACAGTAACGATACTGGCGCGAAAATTTGGAGGCGTACAGTGACAGAGATATTGTTGATCCGTACGGGTCAAACGTTAAAAGACAGCCTTAACTGGCTAATTTACTCACCAATAGAACAAGAAATAATTGCCAGCGGTGAAATTGCCAATGCAACACAACTTGGTGAGCTAACAGAAAAAGCACAATCACGGGAAGTAGTCGCACTTTTACCAAGCGATCAGGTACAACTTAAAACAGTTACCCTACCAACTAAGTGGAACCGTAAGTTAGAGCAAGCACTTCCTTACATGCTAGAAGAAGAAATAGCCTGTGATGTTGATGACTTATTCATAGCGATTGCTGAGCCAACACTTGTTGATGAAAAGCACGCTATTAACATCGCGATGACCGACCGTGAATGGTTTGAGCAATGGCTAGCTGAGTTTAATGAGCATGGCATCGAAGTATATAAAATACTGCCGGATGCTTTATTGTTACCTGATGTTGATGACAACACTCAGTTACGCGCTATTGAGCTTAATGGCCAGTGGCTATGTAAACAGGGTAATTGGCATATTGCCGCTGTAGAGCCGAACTGGCTTGCTGGCTATTTAACAGCATTAGGTAACCCTGATGTTGCACACTTTAGCCCTGCAACGGCTTTTCCTGACACAGTTAACCTTAGTGCTCAAACGCAGCAATACGATTTACCTTTAGCCTTATTTGCTAAGCAGTTACCTGAAGTGAAATTCAACCTTCGCCAAGGTGTTTATCAGCTTAAGAAAAAATCAGCGATTTGGTGGGGCTATTGGCAAAAAGCAGCTATTGCAGCAGGTGTTGCACTAGTTTGCAGTGTGGGTGTTAAGTCGCTTGAGCTTTATAAGTTAAATAACCAGCTTGAAGCCGCAAAAGCAGAAGTGGTTGCTAATTATCAGCGTGCTTTTCCAAATAAAAAAGTGCGACCTCAGCTTATCCGTAGTCAAATTCGCAGCGAACTTGCATTGATAGAAGGTGGCAGCACTGCTGGCTTCTTAGATTTGACTAACGATCTTGTCTCGATTTTTAGTGAAGTAAACGACTTCACACCAGAAACGCTTCGCTACGATCAAGGTCGTAACGAATTACGTATTCGCGCGCGCGGCAAAGATTTCCAGTCATTCAGTAAAGTAAAAGCAATATTAGAGCAGCGTGGCTTAACCGTAGATCAAGGCTCGCTGAACAATGATGGTGATTATGTCGTTGGTGAAATTAAGTTACGAGGTGCGGCATGAAAAACCAAATAATCAATTATTGGCGCTCGTTAAAAGAACAAGAGCAGCAACTTGTAATGGTTGCAGGTGGTGTGTTTGTTATTTTTGTGCTGGTTATGGGGGTCTTTCGTCCACTTAACGCTGCTATCGAAAAAGCAGAGCAAGACACAATAAAACAGCAAGAGCTGTTGGCGTGGGTTGATGAAAGTATTGTTAAACTTAAAGCGAGTGGTAATGCACGTAATACGAGCAGCCGTAGCTTAAGCCAAATCGTTAATAGCACCCGTAATCGTTATCAAATTATCATTAGCAAAATGCAGCCAAATGACAATTCACTTCGTTTAACCATTGACTCTGTTGAGTTTAATAACCTTGTTGAATGGTTAGATGAACTGGTTAATTCACATGGTGTGCTAATCGAGAATTTAGATTTAAGTAAAGATGACAAATCAGGCTTTGTGCGTGTAAGTCGTTTGGTACTAGAGAAGTAAACGATGAAAAGAGTTATTTTATTAATCACAGTGTTTGTGATGTGTTTTTTGGTGTTTACGCTGGTAAAAACACCCGCTGCCGTTGCACTTGATTTAGCCAAGCCACATTTACCAAAGCAATTACAATTAGGTAAAGCCAGTGGCACGCTATGGGACGGGCGCATTATGCAGGTACGTTTTGATGGTGAGCAATTAAACAATGTGCGTTGGCAATTGTCGGGGTGGTCACTGTTTACAGGTAAATTAGTGGGTACGGTACGTTTTGGTGATCCTCGTGATAAAGCGGATATTTCAGGCCATGCTGATTTTTCTTACGGTTTATTTAACCAAGCGGTTACTGTGAAAAAGACCACTTTACGCTTAACAGTTGAACGTGCCATGCAACGTTTACAACTACCTTTGCCGATTAGTGCGCAAGGTCGTGTGATTGTAGATTTAGATGAGTACAGCTCAGGCGAGCCTTATTGTGAAAGTCTAAGCGGCGAAATTGCGAGCCCGAACATTGATGTGAAAGGAATGAATAATTGGTTTAGCATTGGTCCTTTAAGTGGCCGTTTAAGCTGTAAATCCGGTGATGTAGCAGTACTTGTAGACCCTGAAAACCGTTTAGGGCTTGAAGCTGATGCAGTATTAAAAGCGAACCTAGACTTTAAAGTAGCTGGTTATATTAAACCTGAAGCAAGCTTACCGAAAGAAGTGCATGATGCTGCGAAGTTTCTTGGTCGTCCTGATAACGAAGGTCGTTATCCGCTTAACTTTTAAATTGGATTAATTGAATAGTATGCAATTACCTGAGTTTTCAAAGCAGCAAAGCGAGCTTTTAAGTCAGTTTTTAGCGCAGCATCAAGATGCGCTTAGCTTGGCGCAAACCCAAGGTTATTTATTTGCGGTGATCTGTGCTCCTGAGCCGCTTGATGTTCACCAGTGGTTAGAAGAAGTTGCACCTGGTTCTGATGGGCAAATGGATGAGCAAGTGCTGTTTGCATTTATGGCTTTATATCAACAGATCAGCGAACAAGTATTCGAGACGGGTTTTGCATTACCTGTGAGCTTACAGCTGAGCTCGCAAGGGCAACAATACCTAGATATTCAAGAATGTCAGCATTGGAGCCAAGGTTTTATGCATGGTGCGCAAGGTTACGTTAACAAGCTATTAAGCGCGCCACAGTTAGCTGATGAGTTAAAAGAAGCCTTGGCTACAGCTCTGCAAAGCTTAGGCTTTTTTACCCTTGAAGCGAGTGGAATTGCAGCCCTTGCAACTGATAATGGTTTATCTGAAGGGCAACTATGCCAGCAGCAATATGAAGTAATGAATGAATTCGCCGCTGGCTTTGCAGAGTTAATTGAAGTCGTTGCTGTAAATAGCCAACTATATAATGATGAGAGCTGGAACTAACCCAGCTCGAGTAGGATGTTTGTGCAACCTTTGGCACAGCATACTACGCCTTTACCTGGCTGATCAGTTTTCAAATCTAAGGTGAGGGCGCCTTTACACTCTTCGCAGTATAAGGTTTGACCCTTGCCCAGCTTTTTTAACATATTACGTTGTTTAGCAAACGAGTCGCTGGTTTTTTTGTTTAAAGCAGAAAAGTCCATTACTTGTTTAGCCTTTCTTCAAGCGCATTCGAAACAATACTACAAACACGATTCAAGCGTTCGCCATAAAAGTACAAGTTAATATCTTTTTCACGGCAATAATGAAGGTGAAAGAGTTGTAGTTTATCGTCGGTAGTGAATGTGTCTTCAATATACTCAAGCTCTGAGTTTGATAAATTAAGTTGTGACTTAATATTATTTTTAGCCATATTAGCGGCAGGACTTCGGTTTACCTTACTAGCATCAGAAATCATACCGACTCCCTCACCTAGTAACCTGTCCCTAGGTTCTTTGATCAAAGGATGATCAATTGTGAAAAGTGCTAAAATTATAAGCACTAAGATGAGAAATTTTTTCATAGTCCAATAAACTTTGATCTGAATGAATAGGTGGTAGCTGCAAGTTTAATAAAATGGTTGTTTTAAAAGCAAGCAGATACGATTAAATAGTTAAAAGTTCGTATATGAAATCTAACCCTGAAATTTTCCATAGATTGAGTATAATGCAATATATAGATTTAAAGTTTCAGAAATCTTTGAACGTAATGAGATGTATTCTGATTTGCTTATTGGCACAGAAACCTCTTACTGCAAACATATGTTTGAGTATTATTTCCTAGTGGCGTTGAGGAATTTTAATGGATAATCAGATTAAGGTTAAAAATATCCCAACGGAAGTAAAAATCCAGAAACCGGAAAATGCTTCCCTCGATGATAGATTTAATCCACGTAACCGTATTTATGTTCGAGCTGTAACTGGCTTACACCAATTGTTAAGGCAGCGAATTGGTTTTATCGGCATGCTTGCGTTCATGCTACTACCTTGGATTAACTTCCATGGCCAGCAAGCTGTACTGTTCGATTTGGTAGGACAAAAGTTTAACATTTTTGGTTTAACGCTTTGGCCACAAGATCTGACTATCCTTGCTTTCATTTTAATGTTGGCGGCGTTTGCGTTGTTCTTAGTAACTACTTTCTATGGACGGGTTTGGTGTGGTTATACTTGCCCACAAACTGTTTGGACTTTCATTTTTATTTGGTTTGAAGAAAAGTTTGAAGGTACAGCTAATCAGCGAAAGAAACTAGATCAACGCCCGATGGACTTTGATAAGTTTTGGCGAAAAAGCGCCAAGCACGGTAGCTGGTGGTTATTCTCACTTTATACAGCGTTTACTTTTGTTGGTTATTTTACGCCTATCCGCCAGTTGCTACCTGATCTTTTTACCCTTGATGCAACAGCGTATTCGTATATTTGTTTAGCCGTATTTGCAGCCTGTACTTATGGTAATGCGGGTTGGATGCGCGAGATTATGTGTTTACACATTT
The DNA here is from genome assembly GCF_005887195.1 of Pseudoalteromonas sp. S1650. Lineage (NCBI taxonomy): Bacteria > Pseudomonadati > Pseudomonadota > Gammaproteobacteria > Alteromonadales > Pseudoalteromonadaceae > Pseudoalteromonas > Pseudoalteromonas sp. S1650. The sequence continues at coordinate 17,338 of NZ_PNDF01000006.1, forward strand.
GTCCTTATTCTCGCTTTCAATCAGCTATGTTCGATAAAGATACCTTTACCGTGAGCTATGATGAGGCACGTGGTGAGAGCCGCGGCCCACGTTCACGCAAGCAAGATCCAAAAGAGCTTGGCTTAGGTGATTGTATCGACTGTAACTTATGTGTGCAGGTGTGCCCTACGGGGATCGATATTCGTAACGGCTTACAATATGAGTGTATTAACTGTGGTGCATGTATCGATGCGTGTGATGGGGTGATGGATAAAATGAATTACCCACGCGGCCTTATTTCCTACACCACAGAACGCAACTTAGAAACGCCAGACAACAAAACACACGCACTGCGCCCTAAGTTAATTGGTTATTTAGTTATCTTAGTGGTGTTAACAGGGGCGCTGGTGGCAAATATTGCGATGCGTAAACCGATGGAATTGGATATCATCCGTGACCGTAATCAGCTATACCGTGTTGACTTTAATGGCCTAGTTGAAAACACCTATACACTAAAAGTAATTAACAAAGCTCAGCATCAGCAAACCTTTAATATTCGTGTTGAAGGGCTTGATAACTTTGAGTACATTGGCAAACAAACTTTCACAGTACCTTCTGGCGAGTCTTATAACGTGCCACTGTCATTGGTTGTTGATCCATATGATTTGAAAAAGCCGATGACGAAGTTTGAGTTCGTACTTTCTGTCGATGGTGAGCCTGATGTGCAGATTTCACAGCCGAGTAACTTCTTTAAGGCGCGATAATTAAGTACACTGAGCGAATGAATAAAAAGCGGGATTTTCCCGCTTTTTTTATATGATGAGGCATTATGAGTAAATTTAGTTTTGTAGACCTTACACCCGATTCAATTTTAGATGCGGTTGAAAGTATCGGTGTTTATGCTGAATCAGGGCTGCTGGCATTAAATAGCTACGAGAACCGTGTTTATCAATTTAAAGCAGAAGATGGCCATCGTTATGTTGTTAAGTTTTACCGTCCAGAGCGCTGGAGTAAGGCGCAAATCTTAGAAGAGCATGCATTTGCATTTGAACTCGCTGAGGCCGAAGTGCCAGTTGTTGCACCTGTAATTATCGAAGGGCAAAGCTTATTTGAGCATGATGGTTATTTGTTTACGTTATTCCCAAGTGTGGGCGGGCGTATTTTTGAAGTTGATAATTTAGATCAACTCGATGTACTTGGCCGCTTAATTGGGCGAATGCACCAAGTAGCAAAAACAAAGCCATTTGAACATAGACCTGTGATCAGCTGTGAAGAATATCTTAAGACAGCTAAAGTTCAGTTACAGGCAAGTAACTTGGTGCCAATGGCATTAGAGAACGCCTTTTATACTATTTTAGATTTGGTGATCAAAGAAACCACACAGCAGTATAAAAATGTTGAAACTATTCGTCTGCACGGTGACTGTCATGCCGGCAATATACTGTGGTCTGGTGATGCATTAATGTTTGTTGATTTAGACGACAGTCGACAAGGGCCTGCAATTCAAGATCTTTGGATGATGCTCAGTGGCGATCGTAACAATCAACTGTTACAGTTAGACACTTTAGTCGCAGCGTACGAAGAATTTAGCGATTTTGATCACAGCCAATTAAAGCTGATTGAACCACTTAGAGCGATGCGAATGGTGCATTACATGGGCTGGTTGGCGAAAAGGTGGGATGATCCTGCGTTCCCGCGGAACTTTTCATGGTTTGCTGAAGACAAATACTGGGAGCAGCAAATACTAGCGTTAAAAGAACAGCTTGCAGCGCTACAAGAAGCACCATTAAAATTATTACCATAAATTTTTAAAGTTAATAAAGTCGAGAGAACAATGTTTAAAAAATTAAAGTTAAGTCTACTCATTTTATGTTTACCTTTTGCGGCCTTTGCTGCTGATTTTGAAGCAGGTAATCAATACGAAGTATTAAAAGTTGAGAAAAGTGCAACACCTCAAGTAACCGAGTTCTTTTCATTTTATTGCCCACACTGTTTTCAGTTTGAACCAGTTGCAAAAGCATTAACGGCAAGTCTTCCTGAAGGGACTGAATTTGTAAAAAGTCATGTTAACTTTTTAGGCGGTGTGTCTAAGCAAACTCAAAGTAACTTAAGCTATGCCTACTTAATTGCTAAGCAACATGGCAAAGCAGAACAAGTAGCTGATCAAATCTTTAACAGCATCCATAGACAACGTGCCTTACTTAAAGACATGAAAGACGTTAAAGCACTACTTGCAACTAATGGTATTAGTAATGAAGTGTTTGATGCTGAAATTGCAAGCATGCCAGTGATTAGCGCTGAAAAAGCGATGCAAGATAAGCAGCAAAAATATTCAGACATGGGCGCCTTAACAGGTGTACCAACTTTTATCGTCAATGATAAATACAAAATTAATTTAAATACCATCAAGAGCCAGCAGATGCTTGATGAATTAGTCGAATTTTTATTAAAACAATAATTTTGGAGTAAAGAAGTAATGATCAAGTTAGTAAAAGCTGTATTAATGGCTGCCACGCTAGGTTTAGCGGCAAATGCCTCAGCTGCTCAATATGAAGAAGGTAAGCATTATGAAACGATTGATGCACGCGCTTCTAAAAAGCCAGAAGTAAAAGAGTTCTTCTCATTCTACTGCCCACACTGTAATAACTTCGAGCCAGTTGTGAAAGAGCTTAAAACACTTCTTAAAGATGGCGTTAAATTCAAAAAGAGCCATGTTGATTTTTCAGGTCCTCGTGACCCAGAAATTCAAACCATTTTAGCGCAAGGTTATGCGACGGCTAATGTGTTACCACAGAAAGACGCGTTAGTAGCCGCTGTGTTTAATCATATTCACGGTAAGCGTGCTCGTATTAACGAACTAGCTGATATGAAAGACATCTTTGTTTCACAAGGTGTATCGGCTGAAGATTTTGATAAGTACTACAACAGCTTTTCTGTACGTACTATGGCGTCTAAAATGAAACGTGACCAAGAATACTACCAACAAAAAGGTGCTTTAAAAGGCGTTCCAACTTTTATTGTTAATGGTAAATATCGCTTAATCTTAGGTGCGGACTCAGGCATCAGTGATGCAAAGAGCATGGCAGATTTAATTAACTACCTAGCTGATAAATAAGCTAATTAGTTAAATTTAATTCAAAGCTCCGTTCGCGGAGCTTTTTTATTGGTAAAGCAAATGCAAAAACTATTAGTTTCAAGCTGTTTGTTAGGAAACCCTGTTCGTTATGACGGGCAATCGCAAAACTTACTCCATCCTGGTTTAGAAACTCTTAAACAGCAAGAAAGGCTCGTTGCATTCTGCCCTGAAGTAGCTGGTGGCTTACCTACACCAAGGCCGCCTGCAGAAATCAAAGTGGGTAGAGTACTTACCAAAGATGCGCAAGATGTCACAGTGCAGTTTGCTTATGGCGCAGAACAAGCACTTAAACTTTGCAAAAAACAGGGCATTCGCTATGCGTTGTTAAAAGAATCAAGCCCGTCATGTGGTCGCAATACTATTTACGATGGTAGTCATTCAGGAAAGAAAATTTCAGGGATGGGGTTAACTGCAAGGCTGTTAACTGACAATGGTATAGCTGTATTCAGCGAGCAGCAGTTGCCAGCGCTATTTGCTGCGCTGGCAGAGTGATTTTATTTACGTTGTAAAAACACACCTGATTCAATGTGATGGGTGTAAGGGAATTGATCAAAAATTGCAAAACGTTTTACTTCATGGGTTTTGCATAAGTGATCAAGGTCACGTTCTAGGGTATCGGGATTACACGAGATATAAATAATGTTGTCGTAGTTCGCAACTAGGTCACAAGTTAGCGTGTCCATGCCAGCACGTGGTGGATCCACCAAGATTGTTTGGCAGTTATAGCTTTTCAGGTCTATGCCATCTAAACGAGAGAAGGTACGTTCGCCTTTCATTGCTTGAGTGAACTCTTCACTCGACATACGAATGATATCTAAGTTCTCAACCTTGTTTTGTGCAATATTGTATTGTGCTGAGTAAACCGATGATTTTGATATCTCAGTGGCTAATACCCGGTCGAATGAACCCGCAAGAGCAATCGAAAAGTTACCATTTCCACAATATAACTCCAGTAAGTCATTATTGAGGGGTTGGCAAAGCGCTTGTGCCCACTCTAGCATCTTGATGTTTACTTTCGCATTCGGTTGCGTAAAGCTATTTTCGACTTGCTGATAAATAAGCTCTTTACCGTTTACGTTTAAACGCTCGATAACGTAATCATTACCAATCACTTCTTTTTGCTTACGAGCACGGCCAATAAAATCAATCTTAAACTGTGTGCTCAGTTTTGCTTTAAGCTCTTTAATTGCTTGTAGCCACTGCTCATCTAGTTGTTTGTGATACAATAAGCTAACAAGGATCTCGCCACTTAAGCTTGAAAGGTAATCGATTTGAAACAGCTTACGGCGCAGAACTTCATTGTCTTTTAAGTTTTCGATCATCGCTTGCATCACTTCACCCACTAAAGGTGCTGCAGGGTCAAACTCATCTACGCGGATCTTTTCTTTAGTTTGTTGATCAAACATGATGTGAAACAGGTCTTCACCTTCATGCCAAACACGAAACTCTGCACGTTGGCGGTAATGAATAGGATCAGAGCCGAACACTTCTAATTTTTCGACCCCAAAACGTCGAAACTGTGAGGTGATGCGCTGCTCTTTCTCACTCAATTGTGCATCATATTGAGTTGTATCAATTTTTATAACCGCCATGGCTGATTACCTTTTATCTCTTAGCTGTATAACGGCGCTATTGTAGGGAGCGCTGAGGATTTGTCTAGTTTTGTTATTTATTTTAGTGTCGTTTTTTTATACAAAAACTTAAGTTCTGTGGTTTTTGGCCGATAATGAGTTAACCATAACATGGAGTCGGATCATGAAAATTGGCAACCTAGGCTATATGCCTAATACAAATGTGAATAAATACAATGGTAAACAGGCTCTGCAGCAGCCTACCATTCAAAATCGTCAAGATAGTTATCAACAACGCGGTCGTGAGCTCGCGGCAAAAGTTCTTGATGATAAACTTGCTGAGGCACTTGGTTTACCTAAAGCCGAAGAGAAAAAAGATAAACCGCTGTTCGACTTTGAAGAGATCGTGAAAAACGTACTCGACTTTGTTGGCGGTGCACTTCGTAAAGCAAAAGCCGATGGTGCTGATGATGAAAAACTCAAAGGCATGCTAGGTGATGCACGTAAAGGTGTGCAAATGGGCATCGACGATGCGTATGATGAGCTTAAAGAGTCAGGTATTCTTAACGATGACATCGAAGAGGGTATCGAAAAGTCTAAAGAAGGTATCTTTAAAGGTATTGATGAATTAGAAGAAGACTTGTTCAATCCTAAACCTAATGCGGTTTCAGTCAGCCAAGCTCAATACATCAGCTTAAGTAATAACGCGGAGTACACTTTCACCACCGCTGAAGGTGATGAAGTTAGTATTAGCTTTGCTGATGCATACGAAAGTAAGTCTGCAAGCAGTTATAGCAAAAATGGCGACAACGAAGCCTTTGTCAGTGAGTCTTCGCAATCACGTGATTTATCATTCTCGATGTCGGTCAATGGTGATTTAAATGAGCAAGAGCAGCAAGCTATCAATGAATTGATGGAAGACTTGCAGAGTGTTAGCGAAACATTCTTCTCTGGTTCATTAGAAGAAGCCTTTGAACAAGCTAAAGAGCTGAACTTAGGTAACGAGCAACTAGTCGGCTTTACCATGGATCTAAAACAAACCAAAACAGTAGCAGCGATTAAAGGGTATGAAGAATATAAACCTGCTCCTGAAAAAGAAGTTGCTGAGAAAATAGCGCCATTTAATGACGATTTGAAACAGGCGTTTAATAAAGCGGGCGATATTGGTTTGCAAAATGAACTGGCTGGCATCTTACAATGGTTAAACCAAGATAAAGAAGAAGTCAGTGAGCTGGTGGATTATACCAAAGCAATGTTCGAACAAATGAATAAGCTACGCTCGGCAACAGAAGAAGAGGCTTAGTCCTTTCTTTCTTTTTATAAAGCTGCATGGCAAACTGCTGACCTTTGATGATCCGAGGTAAGCAGTTTGTCAGTTCATATAATGGTGTTTGATTCTGGTATAGGTGGAACAACCGTACTTGAACAGATCCAAGCATTGATTCCAGGTGCTGATTATAGTTATTTTATGGACAATGCTTTATTGCCCTATGGCGCGCAAAGTCAGCAAACGATCATAGCCCGCCTTTTAGCGCTACTACAGTTTATCGAGACAGCAAACTTACACGTTGATATCCTAGTTATTGCGTGTAATACCGCCTCTACCTCTGCCTTAGATACTATTCGTCAGCACACAAGTATAGAAGTTGTCGGGGTAGTACCTGCAATAAAGCCTGCTTGCGCTATAAGTAACAGCAAACATATTGGTTTACTGGCAACACCATCAACCATCAAGAGTCGCTATACTGCAAATTTAATTAGTACTCATAGCCAAGACACACAAGTCAGCTTATATGGCTCAACTGAGCTGGTAGAAATTGCAGAAACACTATTTCATACGCAGAAAATCAATAAAGCAAAGCTTGAGAAAGTATTGAGTAATTTAGCGATAGCAGAAGATATAGATGTACTGGTACTTGGCTGTACACACTTTCCATTACTAGCCAGCGCGATTAGTGACTATTATAAACAACAGATCTTCCTTATTGACTCAGGCAAAGCCATTGCTAAGCGCGTTGAGAGTTTGATTACTTTACGAGGCTTTACTTTTACAACCGATAAAAAAAAGCCGCTGCACTATTATGCAACGGCTCCTATTGGTCATTCGCAATTAAGCGTTGAGCTTATTACGCTGACTGATCAGATCCCTCACGAAAGCTGTTAGCTTCGTTCTCTTGTTTTTGTTTTGCTTCACGCACTTTTAAAGTACGTTGTTGGAATTCGCTATCATTTAATTGATTGATTGCTTTATCTGCATCAGCTTCAGCCATTTCAACAAAACCAAAGCCACGACGTTTACCTGTATTTTTATCTTTTAATAAACGTACATTGAAAACTTTGCCTTGTTCTTCGAATAAAGCACGAACAACACCTTCATTAGCACGATAAGGTAGGTTGCCAACATAAAGTGTTTTTGTTTTTACTTCGGCCTCCTCACTTGACGCTGATGAAAGTGCTGCAATAACTAAAGCACCAATTAATAAGCCTGCACCAAATAGCAATGCTGGGTCTAAAGCTAAGCTTGCAAGTGCGAACTTAACAACCACAAAACCTAAAACAGCAAGAATAACGGAGAAAAGAAAAGATTTTTGATCGGGTAATTTCATTTTGATCTACCAATAAACAAGAAATAAACATTAATTTAACATTGTGAACTTGCTATCTTAACGAGTTAAATGAACATAGCAATGAAATTTGCATTAAATTATGAATATTGGCTTAAAAAACAGCCATAATAGCGACCGTTTTTGCTGTTTTCGGTAAATTTAGTTCGCTTTTTGAGCGAACAGTAAAAAGATCGAAAAAAAGTGTTGATCTGTTTTTGGATCTCCCTATAATGCGACCCCACTGACACGGCGGGCAGCAACGAAAGGCGCTGAACAAAGTGACACAGAGTTAAGTGAAACTTCTGTTTCAAATAATCGAAAGAAAGTTTGAAATTAAGTGTTGACTCGAAAAATTAAGGATGTATTATACGCATCCCTAGCGACAACGTCGCAATGTTCTTTAACAATATAAAGCAATCATCTGTGTGGGCACTCGTACAGATTGAGTTCTAACAGCGAAGCTTAGTTTACTAAGTGAAGCAAACAAATTTAGAGTCTCAATTTCTTATGAGTGACTATATAGTCAATTTATACAGAATTCATTGAGCACGAAACTTCGGTTTCAAAAAACTTTTAATTGAAGAGTTTGATCATGGCTCAGATTGAACGCTGGCGGCAGGCCTAACACATGCAAGTCGAGCGGTAACAGAGAGTAGCTTGCTACTCTGCTGACGAGCGGCGGACGGGTGAGTAATGCTTGGGAATATGCCTGATGGTCGCGGGCAAC
>NZ_PNDF01000060.1:0-362 GCF_005887195.1 Pseudoalteromonas sp. S1650
GATGGTTAGATACATGCAAGCAGGTTGGTTTCCCCATACGGAAATCCTAGTCTCAATCGCTTTTTACTAGCTTGACTAGTCTTATCGCAAGTTAATACGTCCTTCATCGCCTCCAACTGCCAAGGCATCCACCGTGTACGCTTAGTCACTTAACCATACAACCCAAACGGGTCTTTGTTAGTGACAGCTGTTAACTTCGCCAGAAGTTAATTCATCAAATAATGATGAGAATACTAAAGTAGATACCGATTAATCATTGCTGATTAACTGGCATATTTTTTACTTTTGAAAACTCTTTATAGATACGAATATCTATAAGAATTTTAATATCAGCTTTCCAAATTTTTAAAGAGCAAGAGAAT
>NZ_PNDF01000061.1:0-24863 GCF_005887195.1 Pseudoalteromonas sp. S1650
ATGTCATAGATGTAGGCGTGAAATTTAAATCGCGCGACATGTTCGCAGCAGTGCCGTGTTTGAGACGCGCCAAGCAAGCGTGACGCCTACGCCTTGTCTAGCCCTTCGGGCACGCTTCCGCCCCTAGGTTGCAGTTCCTACGTACTGATTTTATTGTTATTTTTTCATGTTAAAGCACAAAGCCTACACTGTAGGAGATGTTTTAACGCCGAACATTTAAAGCATGTTCACGGCTAAAGCCGTTCCTACATAAACATCGCGCTGGAGCACGATTTATAAACTGATTCCTTTATTTTCTACACTTACGCTTATTTGTTTATTCAGCAAATTAATGAGAAGTATGCTGCGCATATCGCCATCTGGCTCTTGGTAAATAGCCTGTACGTTTTTAAATGACTCTGTATTCAAATAAACAACATCTCCCGTTTTTGGTAACGCAGAAGTTATCTCACACATATCATTCATAGATTTGAGTTGCGCAATCAACTGTTCTGAGACAAGCTGAAATTGCTGGCCGTATGTTACAAAGCCACTTATGCCTCGAGTATTTTTTACCGCAGAAAAGTTACAGTTTTTCGTACATAACTTTATGAATATATAATTAGGGAAGAGAGGTGAAATTCGAATAGTACGGCGCCCTTTAGCAATACGCTCTATTTGGTGCTCAGGAATGAAGACTTCAAAACCTTGGTTTTGAAGGTTAATTTTAGCTCTTTGTTCTTGTTTTGATTTACAAAAAAGTAAGTACCAACTTTCCATAGCCACACCTAAAATACTCATGTTCCTTAAAACCAATCCAAAAGGACTGGTTTTTATGAGCCAGCGATTATACGCAGAGAAGTTAGGTGTGTCTATTATAAAGTACGACAATTTATATTATTTAATAAAACCTAGCTCTTAGAGCTATTGCAGGAGCTAACAGACCTTTGGTTACGAATTAATAATTAAGTTTGCAAGCTTTTCATTTAACTCTTTGTTGTTAAAGTCACGCTCAACTTTTTGCCGTGCATTTTCAATAAGCTTTTCCATACTTCTGGAGTTATTAATTACATAATTAATGTTATGTACTAACTGCTCAACAGAACGCTCATCAGCTAATAAGCCTGACTTTTTATGCTCTATTAGTTCTGGTATACCAGAATGGTTAGTAGACAAAACGAGCATTCCTGATGCCATTGCTTCCATTAGCGCAACCGGTATGCCTTCCATATCACCATCTTTTGCTGTTACAGATGGTAAAATAAACACGTGTGATTCAGCGAGCAATTTAAGTACATTTTCGTGTGGTAAAGGGCCTAGCAGCGTAACCTTATCTGTTGCATTAAGCTTATAAGCCAGTTGCTCTAATTCAGTTAATAATTCTCCCCCGCCTACAATAGACAAGTGTGTGTTTTCAGTTCGCGAGACGGCCTTTATCGCATACTCTAAGCCTTTTTTTTCTGTTGCTCTACCAACAGCAATAAGCTTAATAGGGCCGCTTTCGGGGCTAATATTACGAGGAGAAAAGTTAAAATGATTAATATTCACTCCCATATGTTGAACTTTTACTTTGGCAGGTTCTGCGTTGAACTTATTAATGAGTAGATCTGCCCAGCGTTCGCTAATTGGTAAAAGTAACTCAGTACCTGCCACTAGTTTCGAATATTCGTAGTGCCATTTACTGAGAACTTTATACAAACTAATATCATAACCATGAGCAATGGTTGCTATAGTATCGCAGTGTAGTGCGCTGAACTTTCGCAACGCATAAGCTAAGTGGCCATTTGGTAAAAAGTGGCAAATAACAAAATCAGAATCAAAGCGTGTTTCAGCATACTGCGCACATATTGCTAGCTGCCTAAGCGACGACAGGTTTTTATTTTTAACGCTGTAAAACAACGCTTTCACATAGTCGTTTTTGCTCTTGATTAAATGAAAGTTTTTAATCAAAGAGATTAACATTTGCAACTTGCCTTTTGCTCCACGCGCAAATGTATCTAAGTAAGTTAACTTTTGATCTAACTTATACTTTTTAAACTTAGGAGTCAGATTCGCATCACTCGTTTTTTTACAGGCAAGAATGTTTACATCAAAACCTCTATCTATTAAGGCACACACCTGCTCAATCACAAATGTTTCTGATAGTACCGGAAACTCATTTACAACAAAGGTGACTTTTTTAGTCATGACGACTCCAGATCCTTATTTTTTTCACGCAATAAACAGCATAAGCGCCGGTACATAACAGAACATATATCGCACTTGCAGTTAGAGAATTACTTATAGCTAGCTGCGCTGTATTTAGGGTAAACATAAACCCTACGCATATGAGTAGAGAAATCAGCAAGCTTGTTATTATGGGAGTTATGTAACGCGAGAAAGCTAAACCTACCGTGTTTTTATAAAACAAAACATACACAGCATTGAGCAACAGCAACTGAATAATTGCATAACTATATGCAGTATATAGCTCGCTAAATTGGGCGCTGATGAAGGCAATTATTGCGTAAATAAAAAAAACACTCACATTCCAATAAAAGTCAATATTGGTCTTCCCTAAACCTTGGCAGATGCTCCCAGCTAATGCTCCACCAACAGAACGTAACATGTAAAAAATAGTTAGGGGTATTAAATACACAGCCACACCTAGCTTTTGCTCGCCGTAAAACAAGACTGTCACTTGCTGAGCAACAAACAATAGCAATATGTGCGGAAAAACGAGCATCACAGTTGATATGCAATGTGACTTATATACAACCGACGTTAAAGTTTTTTGGTTAGATCTGCTTTTTGCAATTAGAGGTAAGGTTAGCTTTCTTACTATAGGTACTATAAGCGACGCTATTTTTTGTGCTAACTGCTTTGCTAAGCTATACAAACCTAGCTTAGCTGCATCAATAAACATACCCAATATAATAATATCGAGCTCTTCTCTAAGCTTATTTAACACCTGGGAGCCAACCTGAAACTTGCCATACCCCCAAGCTTGTTGAGCATCATATTTACTAAACTTGAACTTTGGAAGCCACCCTTTTTCTGAAAAAGAGCACAATAGCAATAACTTAACTGATGCAGAAAGAACAACCCCTAGTACAACTGCATCTAACTCAAAACCAAGTGTTGTTACGGTAATAACGACAAAGCTTGTTGAAATTAATTTTGCGATGATATCAAACTTAGCTAGAGCACTTAATTTAAACTCAAGCATGTAACGAGCTTGTAATTGCGCCCCCAATGAAACAGGTATTAATGCTAGGGCAGCAATATTAAGCAACTGCCCTAAGCCTTGCATATCATAATAGTTTTCAATCAAGCCTGAAGTTAGCTGCATACACAGGCAAAGTACAAGCCCAGCAAAAGCACAAATCCAAAATACTGTTGAATTTAAGGCGTCACTTACTTTTTGTACAAAAACCAAATAATTGGCCATGCCTAAGTCTGAAAGTGTTTGATAAATATTCACACTAACCATGACTATTGCAAGGTAACCAAATGCTTTTGCATCAAACACTCTTGCTAATACAGTTAACTGCAGCAAACTCAGTGCAAATGTGATAAAAGTGGCTCCTGTTTGCCACTTTGCAGCAGATATGATCATACTATTTTTAAGCTTTGCACATTTACTCGCGCAGGTGTCGGCGGCATATAAGCGGGCGCGCCAATCGCTAAAATAGCCACCGGTTCTATATAGTCTGGAATGGCCATGTGCTCACAAAAGTTAAGATAAATCTTTTTATTTACTTCTCTTGAGTCGATCATGTCGCGACCAAAGTGATTCCAGCACGTCCCCATTCCGGTACTTTGTGCTGTTCCAACCATATTCATGATGGCTGCACCCGCATCAATATATAAAGCTGTTTCAAATTGCTTTAGAGATAATGAGCCGTAAAGGCGGCGATCCATGCCAATAAAAATAAGTAATGGCGCTGATGTACAATGCTCTTCTTTTATCTTTTTGAGTAGATCTTTATCTTGTTGCTCTGTAAGCACTTTAAATTGCCAAGGCTGCCTGTTACCAGAGCTTGGTGCCCACCTTGCTGCGTCTATACATTGATCAGCAAGGGCCTCTAGCTCATCTTTAGAAGGCTGTTTATCGTGCCACACTCGAACACTTCGTCGCTGCTGCACAAAATCTACATATTCTTGCGCTTTTGACAAATCATAACTTTGTGGCGCTTTGCTATACGGCTCAATAAAATTAGATTTCAAATCATTAAAGGCAGCTAAAATTTGTTTTGCCCAAACGAGAGTTGGCTCAACTTTATCAGTATCGCGGCGTTCAAGTTCTTTGCAAATCTCTTTTATGCGCTTCGCTTTTTCATTATAAATATTAAATTTACTGTCGAATATGTCGTTATAAATCGACTTTTCGATTCTATGCGCTTCATGGCGCATTAAAGATAATAGTTCTTCTTCGGTTAAGTTTGTGATCAACTTATAAGGTGGTACCGAAGAATATAAATACTGCTTAGCAGGATCTATTTTTAATCCTGCTTTAATCAATATTTTTTTAAGTGGTTTCTTTAACAACTTTTTCATTTTACGTATTTAACTAATTTATCAAAGTGCAGTTCATTCCAACTTGGCGTGGTTCTCTCTTGTATTGCAAGAACTTCTTCAGTAGCTGCTGGCACATCTTGAATCTTATGCGCAAACTTTACGAATTTAACTTCATCAAACCAGTCAAATGCTGAGGTTAACTTGTGATCTACCGTCGGTAGAACAACTGTTGGCTTTTTGCATAAAACAGAGAATATTAAGCCATGAAACCTATCAGTTACTATGTAGTCATATTGACTGAACATATTAAGAGTATCATCAAGAACTGCTTTTCTTTGCTCTTTAGTAATTGCCTCAGGAATTGTTGTGTCAAATACATCATAAGGTCTATCAGCAGATGCGAATAATTGCTCTAAATCAGCTTGCGTGTAGGCCGATTCTGAATCTTTACGCATGCAGTAAAGTATTTTGCCGTTTGTTTGCTCAGGCTCTTTTTGTTCGTTATAAGAAAGTACAAAGTCTGGCGCTTTATCCAGCTTGCATTTTGGGAACATTTCATTAGCGATATCAAACGATTTATTGTCTCTAGCAACCACTGTTAAGTTTTTGTGGTTATTGTATATAGCTTCTGTTTTTGCTTTTTGTAACTTACCGAAGTCAGTATCATGAAAATAGATTGTTTGCGGTAAGCTAAGCACTGTATTTTCAGGGAAGCTTTCTATCATGATGCGACGAGACGTCTCACTCCACATAGCACGGTCACCCATATTACCACCAGAATGAAGAACTATAGGCGTACTACTATCTACAAGTGATTTATAGCTACTTGTAAGCCAAGTTGCTTCATCTTTATCTACTTCGACAATCGCATGATCTGGAAAATGCCTTTTTAGCCACGCCTCTATAGCCACAAACTGTGCTTGATCACCAATATTTTTTAAACGGCTTGGCGGTGTGATCGCATAGATAATTTTTTTACCTGGCGATTTTAACTCTTGGGTTATTCTTTCTAAGTTCTGTGCAAACTCGCGTTTTTTCTTACGTGATAGGTAAATTCGATAAATTGGGCGTAAGAGATTTTTTATCAATGCTTTCATTATGTTCCAGGATACAGTTAAAAATAATCAATTAGAGAAGTAAGTAATTGTAATTAATTACTACCGAATAGGTTTCGTCTATAAATTTTTCAGTAGTGTATTTTTTGCCTAGGTTAATTTGCTATAAACTAACACCAGTAATCTCCATACCTCAAATCAGTTTGTGCAGATGAAAACGCCTCAAAACCACTACCTGGAGTAAAGGTCATTTCACCAAATAAAACTGTGTTATTAGCAAGGTATAAGTCCACTCTTACATAGTCAAAACCTTTGGCAAGCTGATTAGCAACCTGCTTTAATTCAACTAAACGCTCATGTGCTGGAAGCACATAATCCCCCGAAGGAAATAGTAACTCATCGTCTAATTTATTAAATGATAAGTCATATAAGTTTCGCTTGTGGCTTGAGAAACGATCAAAGTCAATTTGCAAAAAGCCTTCTCCATTTTTAAACAAATGGAATTTGAAATCAGGCAAATCGTCATCATTTGTTTCAATATACTCTTCAACTATTATTTTTTTAGGTATCGCGTCATATTGAGTTTCACCCAAAATTGCACCTATGTATGATGATGCCATAGCTTCATTGAACTTTTGCTCAATTTTAGGCCAATTAATGCTTTTTTTGTTGGTAACTATCTCTAAATGTTTTGAGCCACTCCCGAAGTTGGTTTTAATTACAAACTTATTGGGTAATGAATTAAAATCTATTTCACTAAATTGATTAAATGAACCATATAGTTTAACCAAATATTGAGCTCCAACTCTCTTTTTAACAAAGTCTCTTACTTGGTATTTATCAGACAACAAGCTAAACTCATCTTTCATATTAAACTTTCTACGTTGTATTTTTTCTGTATAAAGCGTAGGTTCAGTCAGTTTAGGGAATCTTTTAAACTTTATGAAATAGAAAAGCTTAATTCTCACGGCAAGCGGAATTAATTTAAACAAAGGTAATAAAACGTTTAAAAAATTTTTTTTCACTTAGCTTTCATCCATTTAACCAATAATACATTACTAGGTAGCTTAATTTATTTTTTTTCTTTAATTATTGTTAATAATCTATCTAGCCAATATTGCTGGTTCGAATATTTTGCCATATTTTGAGCCCCAACCTCTAAATGTGAGTATAGGTTTTCGTTTTCAACTAGGCTCAAAAGAGAGTCATATAATTCACTTTGACTCCCCGGTTTAAAGATTAAGCCATTTTCACCATGCTTAACGAATGCCTTTATCCCACCCACATGTGAAACGATAACCGGTTTTTGATGAGCCCACGCTTCCATAATCACCCTCGGAAAACCCTCATAATGATTATTTGAAGGAACAACCACTAATGAAGTATTTTTAAAATACTGTCCTAAATGACTGTGTGATAATTGCCCCGTAAAATGAACAGATTCTTGTAGAGAAAGCTTCTCTACTTCTTGCTGAGCTTCAATTAGATCAGGGCCATCTCCGATAATGGTTATTTCTACTAAACCCTTTAATTTATTTGCAACAGATATGAGATCTAAAACCCCTTTGTCTTTAACTATTCTTCCTAAAAAGAGTACCTTTAGCGGTTTACTTTGTGATTCGACTACATCACCACACTTAGGAGCTTTAGCCATAAGATCAACAAACTGAAATGTATTAGCAGGTGAATACTGTGCACTAAAATCTTCTAACACGTCACCTGTGCATAAATTGATCGTATTTTTGTGTTTGCAGATTTGCCCTAATTTAAAACGTAAATAGCGTGAGAACAAAAATCCAAAAAGTTTTTCTGGTAACGAGTATTTGTTATCTCGCCAGGTACTAGAAGCATTCGCACACATATGATGAATAACTTTTTCACCAGCCTTTAAAGCTTGAATCCCAAAAATGATACTACCAATTGATGGAGTGCGGATCCAAAAATAGGCACCTTTATGCTCATTAATTACCTTATCAGCTTTAGCTTTATAACTATTAATGAAATCACGATTGAAGATGCTTTTAAGTGCAAAATCTTTAGTTGATGAATAACTAGGAAACGAGTAAAAATGTTCTTCTTGAACAACTGTACTAAATCCTTTAGGTGGCATATCTACAGGCTGGCTTGGCGAGCAAACATAAACAGACTCTGTGCCTATAGCATCTTGAATAAAAGCTGCAGAGGTCTGTTTGGTATAATAACTACCATTATTCGAATAAAAGGTTTCGCCAACGAATGCAACAATTTTCATCAAAAAAATGCCTTAGGGTTGAATGTTATTAATTTTAAGTAGCAGAATGAGCAATACAAAACGAATATAGGAAAAAAGTATTTTTTCTTACCTATATGATGATAGAAATAATACAATACAAATGGCTCAACGATTGAATAAACAAGCGTAAAGCGTCCTGAGATAATAGAAGATTTAGAAAAAATAAGACTAAAAACAACTAAAACAAAACCTAAATAAACATACTCGGAGTATTCTTGATTTACTTTTCTGCACAACAAAAAAAGTAGAAGACAAAAAGACATACACAAATACAAAATTGAACTTAGTGATTTACCTTCCTGATATTTTGTTCCTACATAATAATCGTAACCAAACGACGTCAACATATAGTCCATAAGTAAGCTCAGAAAAACTGTACATATGACAAACCCACAAAGCCAAAATAAATTCTTTTTTAAAAATATGTTTCGTTCAGAGTTAAGTAAATAACGTACAGAGTTTGCTAAAAAGTACACAACTACGGCTGCATTGTGGAATAAAATACTAAAAGCCGAAATAAACCAAAATTGCTTTTTTTTGTAAAAAAAAGAAAAAATTACTAAAAACAAACTTATTGCAATACCGAATCGTATTTGCGTCCCTAAAAAACCTTGTGAAATAAAAAGTAAATTTGGAAACGCAAATAGAAATATCATGTTATTTCTAAATAATATGGCTATCAGTACTGATTCTAAAACTAGTGAAAAAATCCAAAATGTTAAAAAGTCAGCTCCAACTAGCTTAAAGGGGTAAGAGATAAATTCGAATCCCAGTTCGAATTGCCACCAATCGTGCTCATAGTTCGCTAAGTAATTACCGTAATCAGCATTTAATGACTTATCAAAATTCATTACCATGAACAAAATACATAGTAATGTAACTTTTAAAAAAAACAGGTAATAGTCTGTTTTTTTAACGTGCCAATCCATACTACTTAACAACCTTTAACTGCTTAAGGGTTAACCTAGCAGCTCTCTTTATTAGAGCCTTAAAAAATAATAATAACAGCTTATTTCTATAAGAAAACATCATGGCTTTTCTATAGTCTTTTGCCGATATCATTGCCCTTATTACAACCAAGTATTTAAAACCCTTTACTGCATCAGCAGATAATAATTGCTTATAACTTTCTAACCAAGAAAGAGCAAAGTTGTAATCAATTTGTTTAGGAATTTGTATAAAATCGTAGACTATTTCATCTAATAAAACGAACTTAGCGCCAGCAGCTTCAAGTGCTAGACAAAACTGATAGTCTTGGTGACGCTTAAGGTTGTCAAATGGAGTTAGTAATGCAAGTTCTCGAGTAAGAAATAAGCCGCTTGTTTGAATAATTTCTTGGGCACAAAATAAATAATCACCAACACGTTCGCCATGTTCAATTTTTCGCCTAGGTCGAGTAAATTCCCTTTTACCATCGATAATTTTACATTTTGAGTAAACTACCGCTTTAGAGTTGTGCTCATTGTCTTCAGATATAAATAATTCATATTGCTTTTGAAGCTTGTTTGCGTACCAAACGTCGTCATAATCTAAGAACGCAATAAATTTACCTTCAGCCTCTTTAACACCGGTATTACGAGCAATACCACCATGTTGATTTTTTGAGTGCTTCACAACTTTCAAACGCTCATCTTTAATATCAGCAAGTTCATCAACAGCGCTCACAGGTGAGCAATCATCAACAACTATAACTTCGATATCATGCACTGATTGGCTAAGCGCACTTGATACAGAGTTTTTTAATAACCCCTGAATCTTTGAATAGAAAGGAATGATGACTGATATTAAAGGCATTTAAAAAATATGTTCCATATATGAAAGAGGAAAACTACATGTATTAGCTGTTAAAACTTAAGAATAAACTTAAGTTTTGTATTTTACATAGCCGTTAAGTGCATAGAGTAAAAAGTGTTTGATAGAAGCAAATATAGGTAATTTCTCTACTTCCCTATAAAGTCGCCATTGCCATTTTAGTATCTCTAATTTATTGCTACTCATGCCTACACTAACACGGTACTTTGCAAGGTTTTGCGGTAAAGAATATGCCTTCGGTACCTTCTTAAGAATATTTAACCACATGCCCATATCTTGTCGTTTACGAATACTTGGCATGTACTGCTTACCAATAAGGTGGCTATCATAGACTGCTGTTAAGCAACCAATTACGTTACCATTTAATAATTTTTTGTAAGTTGTGTAAGTTGGCGGGATTACGACACCTAACAATTTGTCATCATCGAATTTTTGATAACCCGTGAAAGATAACGCCACATTGTTAGCAATCATAAATGATATTTGCTTTTCAAGCTTATCTACTGCCCATAGGTCATCCGAATCTAAAAATGCAATATAACGCCCTTTAGCACGCTCTATGCTATTATTTCTAGCTACTCCCGCACCTGAGTTCTTAGGCAAAATAGCTAAGTCAATTCTGGCATCTTGATCCATATACCGATTAATAATTTCAATTGTTTGATCAGTGGATCTATCGTCAGTTATTAACAACTCAAAATTTGTATAGGTCTGTGCCAAAACAGATTCAATACTTTGTGCAATGTACTTTTGCCCATTGTAAGCAGGCATAATGATAGAGACTAAAGGTTGCATTAGCGGCCCATACCCAAAATAACGACTTTTATGGTCTTAAATATAATTTTTAAGTCATGCAAGGTGCTATGGTGCTTAATATAATGAATGTCGTACTTATGCTTCCAAATGGCATCATTTAAAGAAGCACCATACGGGTAACGAATTTGCGCAAGCCCTGTCACTCCTGGCTTGACTGCATGTCTAAAGCGATAATAAGGTATTGATTCTTCAAGCTGCTCTATAAACACCTCTCGCTCGGGTCTCGGGCCAACCATAGACATTTCGCCTCTGATAACATTTATCAGTTGCGGTATTTCATCTATCCGTGTCTTACGAATAAAATGTCCAATTTTGGTCACTCTATCATCATTCTCTTTTGCCCATTTAGCCCCATCGTGCTCAGCATCAATACGCATAGATCTAAATTTTATGATTTTAAACTCTTCATTATATTGACCAACTCGCTTTTGTTTATAAATAGCAGGACCAGGACTATCAAGCCTTATTAATATGTAAACTACTAATGCTATTGGTGAAAACAATAAAATTAAAAATGTAGCTAAAAGCAGATCTATTATACGTTTAGATACCTGAGTTCTTTTATTATTTAATATAGAGAATGCTTTTTGGTGTAAAAAGTAGCTACTCTGTAACAAAGTAACTTCAGTGTAACCCATTCTTTTATCTAAATAACTTACAAGAGGCTCTACCCAAGCCCCTAACTCAGTAGCAGTAACTAAAAAACTTCTTTTTTCCTCAGATAACATTGAGTTATCAAAGTGAGTAATAATTTTTTTATCTAAATTAACTAAAGAGTAGTCATTAAAAATAAAGTTAACATTATACTCTTTCAGCGAATTTTTTAATAAGTTAAGCTTACTCTCAGGACAATATACATAAACAGTATCTGAACAATATGCATACTTTGGTGCTTTTACAGAGCGTCCTTTCTTTAACTGCTCAAAAAGCAATGAGCCATCTTCAGCTTCATTGAATTTATACTGAAACATTTTTCTTTTTCATCCTAAATACGCTTTAATTCACTAATAATAAAAATAAGAAATATGATCGAATTAATTTCTAAATAAGTAACCAAGTGAAACAAAGAAAATCGAAACAAACATTCCTAAGGCGGTACCTACGATACAAATTAATCCGCGTCTTGGTTTTGCCTTTTTCTCTGGAACAACTGCAGGATCAACAGTTTTGAAAATGTATTCTTCTCTGACGTTGGCAAACATAATTGTTTTTGCTTGCTCTTCTAATAACTTATAAAGCACTGACTTAATATCAAATACATCAGTTTTAGAAATTTGTTGAGTTAAAAACTCAGCACTTTTGTTTGCCTCAGCGACATCTCTGGCTTTCATAACTAAGTTAATATCATCAATTAGCCAATCAACCCACTGCTTTGCCACATAAGGCGAGTGGTGAAGAACTGCAAGCTTTATCATCCCTGTTTCTTGATCCTCTTCAATTACCACTTTTTCTAAGTATTTCTCATGAGCCTCTTGCATTGAAGGCTTAGGCTTAAACGGTAAAGTAACTTCCCTAACCCACTCTCCTGTTGTTTGGTTGTAGATAGTTGGATCAAATAAAAGAGTATTTGTAGTTAGATCCCAACTCTCTGTAGCCATTAACTCCTTAAGAACATCATGCTTTTGGATGAACTGGCTACTAAACTGCCTTGACTTTAAAACTTCTAATGCCAGTTTTACTTCTTTATTACCTGAACCACCAACACTGATACCAGCCAAATTGGCCAAGCCACCAAATTGACCTGCAAGCGAAGCTAGACCACCATTTTGCTCGTCTTCAGCAGGTGCTAATAAAGCCTCAGCTTGATAAATATTTGGTAAATTAAGCGCAACCACAACCGATGTGACAGCAAAAAGCATAGTAATAAATGCAATAATGAACTTTTTATTCCATAGATAAATAAACAATGCTTTTAGATCAACTTCATCACTAGGAGCTTGTTTAGTACCTAATCCTGTTTCTATATGTTCCATAATTTCAGCTTCAGTTTTAAAGATTCCTAAATACTACTAATTGCAGCAACAGCAACACCCATTTGATAAACAATCTGAGTAGCTGTGCTCCAAAGAGTTAAATCGTTCATATAGCCAGAATCGAGAGGTACAACAATAGTGTCACCAGCACTCAGTAGATCTGAATTATTCACAGCAAACCAGCTACCATTACCCGGTATTTTGACCGAGCCGTTTGCTTTTATTATATATACGCGCTCTTCCGCGGCTCTTTGTTTTAAGCCGCCGCTAAGGTCAATATAATCGTCTACAGAAATACCATCTTTGTATAAGTGTGATGTTGCATAATTCACTTCACCAATGACACTTATAGAGTCTCGTTTACTAGGCACATATAGCTTATCGCCATCCTGTAAAATTAGTCTTTGCTTATTCTTAACTATTAACGGCAGATCAATAACTAATCGACCAACGGCTTCTACATTCGCAATGTCATCTAGTAACTTTGTCATCTCACTGTATGCTGGAGTTTTATTATTAGCTGAGTTTTCGAAACTTTTAGATGCAATTTCTCGACGAAGCTCTTCAGAAAGCTTTGTCAGTTGTTGCTGCTCTTGTTTACGTATAGCTTCTCGTGTAAAAACAGCGGCATTTAATTCAGCAAATTCAGAGAACCCCCCGGCACGCTCAATTAGATTTGTTAACGTTTCACCTCTTCTAATTGTATAAACGCCAGGAAACTTTACTTCTCCTTTGAGTTCTACTTTCACATTTTCTTGCCAGTTAGGTATTGCGAAAATATTAATGCTATCTTTACTTTTCAGTACTTTATTGGCAGCGACTTTCCCTTGCATTGCATCATTTAAGTTAAATTTAATATGTTCAATTTCAGAATTAGCAGTTGATACCACTCGAGTTATCTCTGCTTGCTCTAAATATGCTGATTCAAGTAACCCACCTGAAGCAGCTATTAATTCATTTACTTCACTTCCAACTGTTAACGGGTAAACTCCTGGATATGTTACGTGACCATTTATTTCAACAAGCTGAATAGCTGATTTTACAGATGCTTGTTGTTTTAGCTTTGCTATAACTGGTTTTAATAAGTTATTTCGACTAAATAATGCATAATCTTCAGGTTGAAGGCCTTCTTTTTTCTCTATTGCTTTCTTTTTAGAGATTTCAGCAACTGATTTTTCTTCTGTTTCATCAACTTGTTTAACTTCTGTCGATTTTAAACCAACAAACTTTTCAAATTTTGATTGCTGAAATGAGTGCCACTGCTTTACTTTTGTTTGCTGAATTTGTTGCTCTTCGCTCAGCGCCATGTTCTTTAATGCAATGTCTTCATCAAATCTACTTTCGTAGCGGCTAAATACCATGAGTTTATCATTAGCTTTTAAGGCTAAGTTATGCTCTGGCACTTTAACTATTGCTTGTGCAATATCAAACTGATGCACCTCAATATCACCCGAAATATTAACTTCTCGTATCAATAAACCATAAGCTAGATCAGCTTGAGGAAGTAAATCACCACGTACCGAAGTTAATACATCAGCAATTCGTTTACCCTGATGCCATTGATAATGCCCAGGGCGTGCAACAGCACCAATCAAGCTGATGCTATTTTGATATTGTAAGCTTATGGGATTAAATCGAACTCGATCACCGTCACGAGGGGTATAGTCTATTTCATTTCCACTAAAATCAACCGACAACACTTCCTTCATATTATTGTTATTGAAGCGTTCAACAGTTGCTTTTTTCGCATAAGCTTGCGGTTTTAAACCACCCGCCATTTTTAATAACTGTGCTGCTGTTTCGCCTTTTTTCAGCTCAAAAATAGCAGGTCGTTTAACTAACCCTTCAACAGCTACTTGCGCACCAACTGGTGGAATAAAAACAACATCGCCTGGCTTAAGAATGATATCGTTACTACTATCACCATTGATCAATAAATCATATAAATCAAAATTAGCAACAACTTTGCCAGCACGCTTAACTTGAATATTACGTAATGAAGCAATATCAGACACTCCACCACTAACAAATAGTGCATGCGATACAGTTGTAAGTGATGAAACACTGTAACTACCAGGCATATAAGCTTCACCTAATACCATTACTCGAATACTACGTAGTTGACCTATTGCAACAAATGCTTTAACACCAATAATTTCTTGTTCAACTTTAGCTTTGATAAGCTCTTTTACTTCAGCAAAAGTAAGCCCAGCAACCTGTACAGGTGATAAATTAGGGATACTTATACGCCCTTCTCTATCAACAACTACGTTATAGTTTTGAGTTTCTTTTCCATAGAAGTTAACATCAAGAGTGTCTCCCCGACCTACAAGATAAGTATCTGGTACAGCGGCATTCTCACTTGGCATAAATGAAGTTGGTTCGCCTGCAAATAAGTCATAACCAAAAGGCATAACTTTATTCAATTCAGGATTGAATTTTTGCTCATCTGTAAGAGGTTCCGCTTCAATACTTTTTCGAGGTTTGACTGTAGCAACAGGCTCTTCAGCAATGTCATTACCTAAAGCCCCTTGATTTCCAATACTAGATAAATCGACTCCATATTGTCTTGCTAACGCTTCCTGTTGCGCTTTTGGTAATTTTTTGAATTGCTCTATTTGAGCTGCAGTAGGAGTAAATGCCAATACCGATGAAGTGGTAAGAAATAAAAAAGTAAGGAATAGTCTTTTAAAAAACATCACAAGTAGGGATATCCATAGTTCTACAGTCAAAAAAGATTGTGTATTCTACCTGAAATGAAAAGAAATAAAAAAGGGACTTTCGTCCCTTTTTGTCATTAAAATGTCAACAAAACGGTTTATATAGTTAAAAACTGTAAACCAGTGTTAATGAAGTTTCTGTATCTGTGTTTTCTTTATCATCCGCAACGTCTGAGTTGTGAGTGATGTTGTAAGCTACTTTCATTTGTAGTGAGCCGTTGATTTTGGCAAGAATTGCAGACTCTGAACGTGTTTTAGTATTGGTATCACCATATTCAACTGATACTAACTGAGTAAAACGTGCGCTGTCTGAAATCTGCCAGTTATAATCAACTTTACCTAACGCGATAACTTCACCTTCGCGCTCGCCGGCAAGTGAGTTACCGTTTTCATCAACTTCAGTGCTGTCATCAGGGTATTGGAAATACTTATAACCTGGACCGATTTCAGCGTTTAACCACATATCAGAACGGTCGATTACGCGTAAACCATAACCTGCTGAGATTACTGATTCGTTGCGATATGCACCAAAGTAATCAGATACGTGCGAGCCGTAGATGAATAAGTGTGAGTGCTTTTCGTTTAACTTGTAGTTACCTTGTGCAGAGATTGAGTACTTTTCGTTAGTACGTTGTGTTTCTTTAACACCGTCGTCGTTTTCGATCTCATCTTCTTTATAAAGACCGTCTAACTTGTACTCGTTATTCCAGTTTTCTAGGTTATGTAAAACCTTAACACCACCTTTTAGTGTTGTTGTTTCAGTGTTACCACTTGTAATAATGGCACCTAGTTCACTGGTTACATCCCAAGTTTTAGTTTCATCTGCTGCGAATGCGCTAGTTGCAGCACTTGCTGCAACTAGAATTGATAAAGCTTTTAATTTCATTAAAAAATAACCTTTACTACTTATGATTAATCTTCTTTATGCAAATGAACATCCATTTGCGGGAATGGGATCGTGATATTTGCGTCATCTAATGCGATCTTAATGTTTTCCATTAGATCGAAATACGTTGGCCAATAATCTGATGAATTAACCCACGGGCGAACTACAAAGTTCACACTTGAATCTGCAAGCTCAGATACAGCGACTGTGTATGCTGGATCTTTTAATAAACGAGTTTCTTTATCTAATACTGATTTAAGAACTGCTTTTGCTTCTTTAAGGTCTGCATCGTAACCCACACCAATTACTAAATCGATACGACGAGTTGATTCACGAGAGAAGTTTGTAATTGGGCTGCCCATGATTGATGAGTTAGGCATGATAATTACTTTATTATCTGGTGTACGTAATTCTGTAGAGAAAATTTCGATTTTCTTAACAGTACCCGCTTTACCACCGGCTTCTACATAGTCACCTGATTTGAAAGGGCGAAGTAGGATGATTAAAACACCTGAAGCAAAGTTAGACAGTGAACCTTGAAGTGCTAGACCTACAGCTAAACCAGCCGCACCTAAAATAGCAATGAATGATGTTGTCTCAATGCCAAGTTGAGATAGTGCCATTAAGATAGTTGCTGCAAAAACAATAGCATAAACAATGCTTGCTACAAATGAACCTACGGCTTTGTCTACTTTCTTTTTATCAAATGCTTTTTCAGTCATCCCTTCGCAAAATTTTGCGATACGACCACCGATGAAGAAAATGATTAGCGCAAGAACAGCCTGAACGGCGTAATGTATGATTAAACCTGAATTCTCATTGATCCAGTTCATTATAGTATCCATATTCTCTCCTGAAGTTCATTTTTAGCATAACGCTGTTCAAATTATATATGATCTTTGGTTAAAAAATCATTAAATTACAGCCAAACTAAAAAATGAGTAATTGCTCAATTGCAAAAGTCGCAAGTCTAAATACCGAAACTGAACACTAACTGACTAAACCTGCTTTTCTGAATTTTCTGAAGCAAGTAAGTTTTTTTTACTTTTTTTAATTTAGGGGGTTCACAAGCCTAAGTTAATTATGTAATATGCGCGCCACACCAAACGAGGTGTATCTCAGTGGCGGCTGTAGCTCAGTTGGTAGAGCCCCGGATTGTGATTCCGGTTGTCGTGGGTTCAAGCCCCATCAGTCGCCCCACTTCTCCCCCTTAGTAAATCCCTATATTTTCCTAAATATTTTTTATTTTGAATTTCAAGACTTAGTTTTATCTTTTATATCTCTTTTCAGTTCTAAAAGCCGTCAGCTTTCAGCTGTCAGTTTTGAGCCGAATTGTGTTGTTTGTGGGTAATAGCTTTTAGCTGAATTATTTTAGTTTGTTGGAACCGTATTGTTTTGACGCCTAGGTGTTGAGTGGAAGACGCGCCAAGCAAGCGTGACGCCTACGATGTAGGAGGTGTTTTAACGCCGAACAGATTTGAGCTTTTCACGGCTAAAGCCGTTTATATGGACTCCTCCTATTGCACAATACCATTCGTTAATTTTGTAAGACTGTCTGCTTATATGCGTGCCCAATAATGAGCACCGCCACATGTTTACATAACAACTTTACAACGAGGTGAGGTGGTGAGTATGATCAGCAGCTCTTTTCTGCTCACCGCTTTATTACTTTGTAGTTTTTGATGAAAAAACTTAATTCCGTTACTCATATTTCCATTGTAGTGCAGAGCTTGGGCATTCACTCTTCAAATGCTCTAACTTTTTTCTTTCAGTAATAGCTTGCTTACAGCTACCGCAATTACCATTATCTCCACACTCAAATTGGTCAAGCCAAACGATAACTCTTCTTTCTTCAGAAGTAGTTGTTCGGGTTGAGGGAGCACTGTTTATCTCCTGCAGAGTATAAAATGATATAGCGCCAATAATACTTCCAGCAAAGACTATTAATAAAAATTTAAAGCTACTCATTGGTCCTATTTGTGTTTTCATTTAATTTCCTTTTAATATCTGAAGATAAAAATATGTATATACAAAAAAAATGCCACCTTTCGGTGGCATTACACACGGGATTATTTCTATTTACTAGAAATGCTTTTCAAAGTTCAAGGCGGTGCGCTTTACACCCAACCTCAACCTCAAACTCATAATTACTTCCAACTTTTCATCTTGTGGCCTTTAACAGCATAGAAAAGTATGAATAAATAACAAGGCAACATCACAATATAAGCCATTTGTTGTGCTTCTGCGCTTTTTACGCCGCCACTTGCCAGACCCCAAAATAATGGACCAAATGCGCCACCGGCTATGCCCATAACGAGCAGACCAGAGCCTACACTAGTTAGCTTACCTAAACCAGATAATGCTAACGGCCAAACTGCAGGCCAAACAATCGCATTAGCAAAGCCTAGCACAGCAATGAGCAATAAGGTATCAGGTAGTACCGATTTTAGGCCAAACAATGTTGATATAAATACAGTTTCATTACTACCTGTAACTATCGCTAGCGTTAACACACAGCCCAATACTGCTGAAATAGTTAGTGCTGTTTGCTGCGATAACACTCGTGGGATAAGTAAAATCCCTAAAAAGTAACCTAGTACCATACACCCCATGGTGTACGATGTCATAACACTGTATTTTTCAATACCTAACGACAACGCAAAGCTACCAATGGTATCGCCGGCAATTACTTCAACAGCTACATAGACAAAAAGTGCCACTATCCCTAAGGCAAGACTCGGATGGCTTAATGCTTCTTTTACCTGCCCCGGTTTCTGTTCATCAACGTCGTCATCAATTAACTCTGGCAATGGCATTTTAGTTACCGCAAAGCCGAGTATACCAATAAAAATAGACATCCCTAAATACGGTAAGATTAAGCCATTAGCCATGGCATCAATATCAGTTTGGCTAAGCTCTTTACCTACAAAGCCTTTAAAGTCGCTGAGTATCAGTGCGGTAAATACAATCGGTGCAACAACACCCGCACCTTTATTTAATATACCCATAATACTAACGCGAGCCGCGGCTGATTCTTCAGGTCCAATTCTTACTACGTATGGGTTAACCGCTGTTTGTAATAACGTTTGCCCTGCCCCCATAACAAGCTGCGCAAATAAAAACAGTGCAAACACTTGTGTTTTTGCGGCAGGAATAAATAGCAAACCTGCCACCATCATGGTCGCCATACCCAGCGCCATACCGTTTTTATAACCTACCTTTCTGATGATCATCGCCGAAGGTAGAGCCGTAAAAGTCACGGCGATATAAAACGAGAAAATAATCAGCGATGCCTGAAAAGGTGATAGCTGCAAAATTTGCTGTAAAAATGGCATCAGTGAGCCATTTAACCATGTAGCAAAACCTAGTATAAAAAACAGCGTGGCAACAATCGCCATAGGCACAACACTGCTTTGTTTATTTATTTCAGACATAACATTTCCTATAACAGCACAGTTCGACTCTACAGCGCTGCTCATTCAGATGATTATATAAAAGAGATATTAAATATTTATAACACTATCGCAACAAAAATGACAGCGCTGACATATTTCTTTTAATTAGTTTCTAGGAGCCGTCAGCTTTCAGCTGTCAGTTTTGAGCCGAATGTGCGGATACGTAACTGAATTGATAGTCGATACCTTAGGCGTGAAATTTATTTCGCACGAAGATTTATTCACAAAGAGAAGTAAATGAGAAGAGAATTAGGAAGTAATAATAATGCATTTTTGTCTTCCTCTAAAGCGAAGCGCTCTCTTATCCTCTTTGTGAAGAATAGCTATAAAGTTTCAACTGTCAGTTTTGAGCCGAAAGGTGTTGAATGTAAAACGCGCCAAGCAAGCGTGACGCCTAAGATGTATGAGGAGTTTTAACGCCGAACAGGTTTGAGCTATCCACGGCTAAAGCCGTTCCTACGAAATAAAAAATGACGCCTACGCTTTGCTGTAGACGTCACATTTATTCATCACAAAGCACTACTCACCAACAACTGTGACGCGACTGGTTTGCTGTGCGTTTAAGCGGGTGCGTAGCGCAACTTTTGTATTGTTATCAACACTCACTGGCTCAGCGTAAGTTTGCCAGCTTTGGCCGTTGTCTAAGCTGTATTCAATGCTCAAATATGCAAATGCGCTGTTGGCATACAACTTACCATCTTCAATCACACCGCCAGGTACTGGTAAATGCAGGTTGATGCCGTCTTTAGCTAGTTTCTCAAGCTCTTTTAAACCAACTGCACTTGAGAACTCAGCCCAGTCTTTTGCTTGTTTTTTACTATCGACGTTTTCGCCTTCCCAATCAGCTTTGTGCCATGCGCGCTCTGCCACTGACAGAATGCGCGGGAAGATCATTGCTAATACTTGCTCTTCAGTACGGATTGTCTCTGACCATACCTGACCTTGCATACCCAGAATGTTCTCTGGCTTTTCAAGTTTAGGTAATGGGCGGCCCACCAACGCTTCTAAATTAACGATTGGCTCACGAGTGCGGGTGTAATCGGCATTGGCATACACGTCATCTGGCATGTAACTAAAGGCTTTTTTAGTATCTGTGTAACGAGTGGCCCAGTAATAACCACGCTCTTCAGGGCTTGCTTCGTATGGGTGGTCAAAGTACAAATGCGTACCGTGTGATAACACCACTTGGTAACCGGCATTTGCTAGGCGGTATGCTCTATCGGCAACGCCCCATTCCCAAATGTTATCCCAAGTATTGACGGTAAAGGTTTTATTAGGGAACTCATCACGTTTAAACGAGTTTTCACGGTCATACATGATACCATCTTCCCAAATCCCCGGAGAAATACCGCGTTTTTCAAGTAAGGTAGCAACACGTTGTGTGAAATAAGGTTTTAAATCAGCCGGGCCAGCTACACCGTTATTAGGATCAGCAAATAACGCCTGACAGATTGGCGAGCCTATCCACGAACCTGCTCCAACTTCATCACCACCAATATGCAGGTTCTTTAGCTGCACACCTGCTTCGCGGTACATCTGCTGAAGTTCATAAGTTACTTTATCTAAAAATGCGTAGGTTGAGTCCATACACACATTCATTGAGTTATCTTTGTAGTTTTGTACCGTCATGTACACAGAGGTATCTTTAGGGTCGGTAAGCAAGTATTGCGTTGCTGGCCCCATATCTATGTGTTGAATTTCTTTGTTTGCAGAGCGCGTTTTAATATTGTTTTTAGCGGCTTTCTCAGCTTCTTCTAACATGTTGTGATAACGTGCTTCCATCGCTTTGATTGAAGCACGCGCATGACCTGGCCCTTCAACTTCAGGGATGATTTGAATGTGGCGGTCTTTCGCAAACTTTAATAGCTCAACAAACTCATCACGTTTCAAATAACCATTACCTGAGCCTGATTTAAACGGCCCAGTGCCAAGTTGAGTTAATAAACACTCGCGCTCTTCTAAATCAAAGCAGCGATAGCCGCCAACGTCGGTAAGCTCTGGTAGACCTGGGATCTCAAGTCGCCAGCCTTCATCTTCTGAAAAGTGCCAGTGTAGCTTATTCATTTTATAGCGAGCCATTTGCTCAACCAGCTTGAACATTGCTTCTTTGCCATGATAGTTACGACCATTATCGTAATGCATACCACGCCAACCATAACGCGGTGAGTCTTCAAGTTCTAACTGCGGTAAGCTGGCACTGCCTTGGCTATTTGCAGGAATGAGGTTTAATAAGCTTTGCATCGCATAAAACACACCGGCGTTATCGCTACCTACAATGGTGATCACTTCATCATCAATCTCTAGGGTGTAGCTTTCTGCTTTTGCATTATTGAGTTTAGGGTCGACTTTTAAGCGTATTACTTTGTCTTTGCCAACATTGATATGATCAGGCTGTGCTTTAAGGCTAATGCCATAGTCATCTTGTAAGTCTTGCATAAACACCATAACTTCGTGCTTAAGCTGGCCTTGATAACTGATTTGCCAATTATTGTTTAGCGTCGCACTGCCACGGTTAAAATCGACTTTACGAGGCTTCGGAATAATACGCTTTAAGGCATCGTCTTTACTGATCGACACCTTATCAGTGCTATTACGCTCGAAGCGTACTTTTGCCGTTGCTAAAACCGATAAATCTTTTGGCTCATTGTAACGGCGTAACTGATTCTCACGGGTAAATGGCGTCACAAACTGTTTAAAGTCTTCTGTGTCGGTATTAGCAAATACGGCTGGTTTATTCTTACCCGAAACAAAAAATGCCCGTGGCATAAAGTCACTGTAAGCAACAATCCACACTTGCGCATCGAACGGTAGCTCTAAGCTTTCACCTGCAGCTAAACCTTTAAATGAGCTCGTTGGTACGATGCGGTGTAAGTCACCATTAACGTGTTCAATGTTTAGGCCCGCAACATGTTCGGTTGAGATTTTACGAACAGAGTGAATATAAAGCTGCCAGTCGCTCTCGCCTGCAGGTAACGCGACATCAGAGCCATTGTTGAGGGTAATTTTTCCTAAAAAGCCCGCATCTTTATTACGAAAGTTATCTTCTACCGAAAACAGCAGTTCGGTACCTTTCGCAAACTGATCAACTTGTGATTGAGTTAATGCTGCACTAGCCATTAAAGGCGCAGTCGCAAGCATTACCGCGAATACAGACTTTTTAAAATCCATTACTTTCTCCTCGTTTAAGCCCTGAGTGTACGGTATTTCTGCGTACTATTTTTCATTTTTGTTAATAATTCGTTCCTATCATATAAAAACTAAAATGACAGCGCTATCATTTTGTGAAAAATAAAGGCGAGGAGTTTGAAGCTTTAAGCCATAAGCTGTAAGTTTGAAGCCGAATTGTGTTGTTTGTAGTTCAAATGTTTTTTCACAACAATTGGTTTCTCTGTGTAGCGCGCATCGCCTCTGTGCTCTCTGTGGTTCAATTTATTTTGCACAAAGAGAAGTGAATGAGAAAAGAATGAGGAAACCACAACACTTTACTTCCTCTGAAGCGCAGCGCCCTCTTATCCTCTTTGTGCGATTAGTTCTCTTTAATGTAGGCGTGAAATTTATTTCGCGCGAAAGTAATTGCACAAAGAGAAGTGAATGAGAAAAGAATGAGGAAACCAAAAGATCATTTTTTTACTTCCTCTAAAGCGTAGCGCCTCTTAGCCTCTTTGTACGATTAGTTCTCGTGAATGTAGGCGTGAAATTTATTTCACGCGAAAGTAATTGCACAAAGAGGAGAGAATGAGGAAAGAATGAGGAAACCAAAAGATCATTTTTTTACTTCCTCTAAAGCGAAGCGCCTCTTAGCCTCTTTGTGCGATTAGTTCTCTTTAATGTAGGCGTGAAATTTTTTTCGCGCGCACTTATCGCTCAAACCTTAACACAAAGATACTTCTCTTCTAGGTACTCATCTAACCCTTGGTGGCCGCCTTCTCGGCCTAAACCAGACTGTTTAACGCCGCCAAATGGCGCTACTGGGTTTGAGATAAGGCCTTCGTTAATACCTATCATACCGTATTCGAGTGCTTCGCTTACGCGATAAACTTGCTTGATGTTTTCACTATAAAAATATGCAGCTAAACCATAAGGTACGTCGTTCGCAAGCTTAAGTACTTCTTCTTCATCATCAAAAGCGATGATGCTGACTACAGGACCAAACACTTCATCATGATAGATATCCATCTCTGGTGTCACATCAGTTAAAATTAATGGCGCTTGAAAACTGCCTTCAAGCTCACTGTTATCACCGATTAACGACGCCCCTTTATCAACCGCATCTTGCACAAGCGTTTGAACTTTCTCTTTTGCTTTAGGGTAAATTAATGGGCCGATATCTACCCCGTCATCAAGTCCATTACCTACCTTTAACTCAGCTACTTTGTCTGTGAGTTTTTCGAGCACCGCTTCAAGCACTGAGCGCTGAACAAAAATTCGGTTAGCGGCAACACAGGTTTGCCCTGCGTTTCTAAATTTAGCCCCCATAAGGCCTGCAACTGCTTCATCTAAATCGGCATTATCGAAAATAATAAATGGGGCATTGCCGCCAAGCTCCATTGACGTTTGTTTAATTGTTGAGGCACACTGCGAAAGTAACTGCTTACCTACACCGGTTGAGCCAGTGAATGTGAACTTACGCACACGCTCCGACTCGGTCATGATCTCACCCACCATTTTGGCGTTTTCAGAGACCACCACATTCAGCGATCCTTTTACAAATCCCGCTTTATCAGCAAGATAGGCTAAGGCAATAGCGCATAATGGCGTATGTTCCGAAGGTTTAATTACAAAACTACAACCCGCGGCATAAGCGGGTGCCACTTTACGGGTGATCATGGCAATCGGGAAATTCCAAGGGGTAATACCTGCCACCACACCGATTGGCTGCTTTATCGTTGTTAAACGATGTTTGCTGTCGGTAGCAGGGATGGTGTCGCCATAACTACGCTTTGCTTCTTCACTAAACCATTTAATAAAGCCTGCACCGTATTCAACTTCGCCCAAGGCTTCTTTTAAGGGCTTACCCTGCTCTTTAGTCATCAACTCAGCAAGCTGTTGCTTGTGCTCAATAACCAACTCATACCAGCGACGCAACGTTTCACTTCGCTCGGTTGCAGTTGTTTGCTTTAGTTTGCTAAATGCCTCGTCAGCACTTTTTATAGCCAGCTCAACTCCTGCTTCATCAATATCAGAGACATGGGTGATCGCCTCTGCAGTTGCGGGGTTATCTACACTAAAACGCTGGCTCGTAGAATAAAAGTCACCGTCGATAAACGAATCAGAAAAAACCAAATCAGACATAGAACCTCCAAGTAAAACTATCAGCTATCAGCTATCAGCTATCAGCTATCAGCTATCAGCTATCAGCTATCAGCTATCAGCTATCAGCTATCAAAAACAGAAC